>JAFLKA010000127.1 GCA_022712735.1 Marinosulfonomonas sp.
TTCATGGCAAAGACGTGTTGGCGGCCTATGCCCCGTTGCAAATCGGAAATCTGACTTGGGCCATGATTGCCGAACAAGATTTAGAAGAATTATATGCGCCGGCGATAACTTTGCGTAACAAGATGCTGATGCAAGGCGGTCTGCTTGCCATCCTCACGGCCCTTATTTCGATATTTCTCGCGCGTAGTGTCGGACGACCGCTTGCAGATGTTGGCAAGGCGATGAAATTGGTGGCAAAGGAAGAATACGATATTGAGATCCCTGCCGCAAACCGTGGGGATGAAATTGGTGAAATTGCATCGGTTCTTAAAAAATTCCGAGATAAACTGAAAGATTCCGAAGAATCGGCGGCAGAAACCCTGTTCAAAGGCACGGCCTTTGAAGGCACATCTGCAGGTTTGATGATCGTCGATCAAGATTTCACCATCAAACTGGTCAACGCTTCGGTATCCAGACTGTTTGTAGATTATGAAGACCAGTTCAAAAAGGTAAATCCGGCGTTTGATGCAAGCAATGTCATCGGTTATAATATGGATATTTTCCACGCTGTCCCAAGGCGGGTCAGGGATTTGCTTAATGACCCTGCAAACCTGCCGTTCCATGCCGAAATACCTGTCGGGAATGCCAGATTTTCACTGGATATCAATTCGGTACTTGACGATGACGGTGAACAACTTGGATGTGTTGTGGAATGGAATGACGTTACTGTGGCGCGGATGAATGATGCTGTTTTGAAAGCCATTGAAGAAAACCAGTCAAAAGCTGAATTTTCCCCGGGCGGCACGCTTCTGGTTGCCAATGATAACTTCCTGAATCTGACTGGCGGTGTAGACAACGGCCAAATCGGCAAGAAACTGTCGGAACTGGTTAAATTCGACTCTGATCTGGAGCAAGAACTCGGGATGGTCTGGGACCGGGTGGTTGGCGGCGAATCCGTTGTGGGCAAGTTTCTTGTTGACGCGGGCGGGGGCACTGACGGCACTATGGAAGGGGCATTCAGCCCTGTTCAAGGCAAATCCGGCGATATTATTCGCATCCTTCTTGTCGGCAATGATGTAACCCAAGCCCAACTCCTTATGGAAGAGTCCGAGGCAAAGCGGATTGCGCAAGAACAAGCCCAGGCAGAAGTTGTCGAGGCATTGAGGGTTGGCATGCGCCAATTGTCAGATGGTGATTTGACGGCGGAAATCACCGCCGTGTTCAAACCGGAATACGAGCAGTTGCGCAATGATTTCAACGGAGCCGTTGCAACATTACGTGAAGCAATGCTGGGGGTGATTAATAATGCCGAATCCATTCGGGGTGAGGCGTCTGATATCAGTAATGCAGCTGATGATCTGTCGCGCCGGACCGAACGACAGGCCGCAACCCTGGAAGAAACAGCCGCCGCCTTAGATGAATTGACCGTCAGTGTACGGTCTGCGGCCGACGGGGCAGAACAGGCCAATCAGGTCGTCTCTGACGCAAAAGAAAATGCCGAATCCAGCGGTGTGGTCGTGCGGGAAGCCGTTGAGGCGATGGGTGAAATTCAGGCATCTTCAAGCCAGATTTCTAGGATCATCAGTGTGATTGATGATATTGCCTTTCAAACCAACCTGCTGGCCCTCAATGCCGGTGTCGAGGCAGCGCGTGCTGGGGAAGCCGGACGAGGTTTTGCAGTTGTTGCTTCCGAAGTCAGGGCCTTGGCTCAACGATCATCCGATGCCGCCCGCGAAATCAATGACCTGATTTCCGCAAGTGGCCAACATGTGAAGCGCGGTGTTGAACTCGTTGGTCAGGCTGGCGAGGCTTTGGGCCAGATTTTTGAATCGGTTTCGAATATTTCAAACCACGTATCCGAGATTGCAATTTCTGCGAATGAGCAATCCTCGGGGCTGGCTGAAATCAATACGGCTGTGAACCAGCTGGACCAGGTAACGCAACAAAATGCGGCGATGTTTGAAGAAACTACGGCGGCCAGTCATGCATTGACACAAGAAGCCGAGATACTTTCCGACACAATGTCCAGGTTCCAGATCGGTTCCCAAGACAACAATGTTGTGGCCGCAAATTTCCAACCGGCACGAGAAGAAGCGATTCAACCAGAGCGCCAGCCAGTAAGGAGTGCAACTCCTGTAATGAACGGTGGCGCCGCGACCGAATTGGCTGTGACGCCGCAAGTTGAAAGCGACTGGGAAGATTTCTGACACCTGTACAAAGTGTGTGAAATAACAGGGAAGCAGAATCATGAATACGACACATATTACGCAGGGCGAATTTGCAACTGCGTCGACCGAAGATGCAATGATCACAACGATTTTGGGCTCATGCGTGTCTGCCTGCCTTTGGGATCCGGTTGCAGGTGTTGGTGGAATGAACCATATTCTGGTGCCCCATGATAATAAAAGGCCAGCAGACTATGCTGGCTCCAGAGTGAATGCAATGGAACTGCTGATCAATGCCATCATAAAACAGGGGGGTATGAAAAGCCGCCTGCAAGCAAAACTGTTTGGTGGCGGGAAAATGATATCACGGTTCTCGGATGTCGGCCTAAAGAATGGGGAATTTGTTTTCTCCTTCCTACAGGCAGAAGGCATTTCTTGCCTGAGCCAGAGTTTGGGCGGGGAACAGGCACGGCGCATTCAATTTTGGCCGCATTCAGGAAGGGCGCGTCAAAAAATGTTAGGGCGGGTCGAGTTCCCAGAAATGGCGGAACCTTTGCCGAAAGTTAAGGTAAACAATGATATTGAACTGTTTTGAGGAGCCCACGCAGCAGTGGCTGTTCAGCTAGATAGGCTTATTTGTTCTGGATGGTATATTAACGTATTACCCTAAGTCCATATCACATCTTGTTCGATTTCAACCATTTTGTTCAACGTGTTTTCTGAACGGGTAAGCCGCGCGGCAAGCCCTTCGAGGACAATATTATCACGGACAGTCTGGGTGGAAATAGTATCGGCCGAGAATGCCTTGGTCTGTGCAAGAAGACTAGACAACCGCGCAAGATCTTCAAGGCTTTGACGTAGTCTGTCCAGCCCCTGAAGGGCAATTATCGGCTGGTCTATTGGCCTGTCTGGCGTGCCGATAATGGCGCCCAATGCCTCTTCGACGTTTTTGCAAGTATCTGTCATTTCACACAACTCACCGGTCATGCGCTTGAATAAAAGCGTTAGTGCCAAGTTGGATTCATTACCACCGGGGGCAGTATGGCAGATTTTCTCGATTTTCATAAGCGGCCCACAACGGCTTCAATACAAGATCGAAGTTCCGCAGGGGTGAAAGGCTTTTTCAAGAAATTATTCATGCCCAGCTGCCGTCCTTTGTCTACAATCTCGCGGTCTGCGCGCCCTGTAATCAAGATAAAACCCGCCCCCTTTGTTTGGGGGCCCTGCCGTATTGCATGCAATAGGTGAAGCCCGTCCATTCCCGGCATGTTGTAATCCGATATGATCAGATGCACCGGGGATTGTGTTATCGATTGTAAGGCTGTTGGCCCGTCTGCTGCCGATACAACATTGCGGATGCCATAGGAATCCAGTGCTTGTGTGATCAGGCCGCGGCTGGTTGACATATCGTCAACCACCATCACGCGAATTTGGTCTCGTAGTGCCATAGGTTTTCCCCTTCAGTTTATAGGAGTCGTGGAGGGTGGGCGGTGATAAGCGGTCGGGCCGGCCGTGACAAATTCAGTCTCAAGCTTGTCTGATAAGCGCTCGGAGTGGCCAACAAACAACCACCCACCTGGCGCGGTTACGGATTCAAATCTGGGCCAGAGCGACAGCTGGGTGGTCTCGTCAAAGTAAATGACGACGTTTCGACAGAATATGACGTCAAAAGTGCCGGATATGGGCCAGTGAGAAAGCAGGTTTAGTTCGCGAAACGAGATTAGTTTGCGGATAGGATCGGCAATTTGGAACCCTGATTTTCCATCGGAATCCACCCGTACCAGAAATTTTTGTTGCAGGGAGTGATCTATGTCGGAGATTGATCTGATATCGTAATACCCCTGCTGTGCTGTCGCAATCACATTCGGATCAATATCGGACGCAAGTATTTTTATATCCAGATTGGTGGCGTCGGGAGCGAGGTCAAGCAATGTCATTGCGATCGAGTATGGTTCCTGACCCGTGGAGCAGCCAGCAGACCAGATTCGCACGCGCCCGCCGTTGCGGGCCCGTGACAAAAGCCCGGGAAGGACCTTGTCACGTAGAATGTCGAAGTGATGGGATTCACGAAAAAAATTTGAAATATTCGTGGTTAGAGAGGAAATCATTTTGCGCCGCTCGGTGCGGCCCTCTTCGGATGTAACAAATGTTGTATATTCTGAAAAACTATTGATCTTTAACTGGCGTAGCCGTCGGTTGATCCGAGATTGGACCAAAGACGCTTTCTCGGGGAGAAAAACCAGCCCGGCTTCTTTGTAGGCGATATCCGAAATGGCCTTAAAGTCGGCGTCGCTCATGCTCAAAGCGTTAGAGATTGATGATCCCATCTCTAGGAAACCTCCATACTTTCGGCCGGCAATGCTGCAGCAAGGGCAAGGATTCTGATCATACGTTCGTCCGCAATCATTAACGCGCTGACAAAGGTCTGGTTGTTATCGGCTGACATTTCGGGGGGCGTTTGCAGATCGGATTTATTGATTGCCAGAATGTCGGATACGGCATCAACAAGCAGGCCGACGGTTTCCTTGCCGGTGTGCACTACGATGATGACATTGCGTTCGCTTGCCTCGGTGCGCCCCATGCCAAGACGGTCGGCAAGATCGACAATCGTCAAAACTGTGCCGCGCAGGTTGATGACGCCGCGAACAAAAGCCGGTGCGTGGGGGAGGGGGGTTGCTTTGCTCCAGCCGCGGATTTCGCGCACAGACATGATATCAATGGCGTATTCCTGTTTGCCAACCTGAAATGTCAGGAGTTCAATTTCTGCGGTCAGGGCTTTGTCTTGAGTATTGGTCATGATTTCATCCGGCGAGTTGAAGGTTGGCGCGGGCACAGCGTGTACGCCCGTTTGCATTGTCGATGACATCTACAGGGTCAAGGATCAGGGCGATTTTACCATCTCCGAGGATGGTTGCGGCGGCAACACCAGGGACGCGCCCAAAGGTGTCTTGCAACCCTTTGATAACGACCTGACGTTGGTCTTGAATTGCGTCAACAACCAGAGCGGCGTGGGTGCCGTCCTCTTGGGCGATCAGCAAGACAATCGCACCGATATAGCTGTCCATCGGAGTGCGGTAACCAAGCTCGGCTCCGAGATCAAGTAACGGCACAAAGGTGTCGCGTACCTTGATCACGCTGGTTTCAGGCCCGAGTGCGCGGATGTCATTTTCGGTCAAGGTCAAGGTTTCTGTGATGGTATTCAAAGGCACCACCAGAGTTTGCTGGGCGACATCAATCACCATGCCATCCAGCACTGCCAAAGTCAGTGGTAGGCTGATGGTGAATGTTGTGCCGCTGCCCGGTTCCGAATGGATCGTAACGCGCCCGCCCAAGGCAAGGATCGCGCTTTTGACCACATCCATTCCAACACCGCGCCCTGATAGATCAGAGACCTCGATGGCGGTGGAAAATCCGGGCATGAACAGAAGGTTGTCAATTTCAGCATCACTAAGCTGGGCGCTTTCCTGCACCAGCCCCTTCTCGAGTGCGATTTGCAACACGCGGGGCCGGTTGATACCTGCACCATCATCCGAAACCTCGATAATGACACGACCAGAGCGGTGTCCGGCGCTCAAGGTGACAATCCCTTCTTCGGGTTTTCCGGCAGCGAGCCGGTCGGCCGGTGTCTCAACGCCGTGATCGACTGCATTGCGGATCATATGGGTCAACGGATCTGCCAGCCGCTCGATCACGGTTTTATCGACCTCGGTTTCATCACCTTCCGTTTTCAAGCGAACGGTTTTGCCAATCATCGAGGACGATTCCCGAATGATCCGGCTCATCCGCTGGAATAGAGATTTCACCGGCTGGGCGCGGATCATCATCACGCTGTCCTGAATGTCGCGGGTCAGCTGCATGAATTCATCCAGCCCCTCGGCAACAGCCGTATTGGAAAGAAGATCAGCCTCGGCAACGCTTTGGGAAATCATTGCCTGATTGATCACCAACTCGCCCACCAAGTTCACCAGGCGATCAATCCGCTCCAGATCAACCCGCACAGTCGGGCGAGGTTTTGCGGGTGCGAATTTTGCGGACGTGGGTGGGTCTTGATTGGCGGGGACGGATGGTAAGGTGGCAACGGGTGTTGCAGTGGGTTGTTCATTGGTTGTTTCTGCGCCCGTGGTTGTCTGGCTATCAACGGTGGAGAGTGGTGGCACGGTTGGGCTCGTGTCATCAAGAGGTGGCAGTACTGGCGGTGACGGTGGCGGCGGGGTATCATCGCCGCTGGCCTGAGGGCTGGTGATTGTCAGGTTGCATAAATCCGCGACGAAATCAAAGACTTCGCGAACCGCGTCTTCTTCCTCGTCTGTGGTTAGGTGGATTGTCCATGATAGATAGGACTTCTCTTCGTCTATGTCGGCCAAGGGGGGGATAGATGTGGTGTCACACATCACCTGTATATCCCCCATTTCGCGCAACAGACGCAACAGATGCAGAGGCTCGTTCCCTGAAGCATAAAGCGAGCTGTCGGGGACAAAACGAATGGTGTAGCCATCCTCGAAAACAGGGGTGTCGGTGCCATTGTCTAGGTTAGTATCTACGGGGTCAGCCTCTGTGAGGCCCGTGTCATCCAGCCCCAGATCAAGCGCCAGAGACATCGGTTGAAAATCGTCGATCACTTCTTCGGGCTCGTCCGCGGCGCTGTGGCCCAGTATGGTTTCAAGGCTGGCCAGCACGGCTTGGGTGCGGGTTTCGTCTTGGGGCGTGTCATCGCGGGCGGCGCGGACCAGATCGGCGAGGATGTCGCCGGATTGAAAAAACACCG
>JAFLKA010000380.1 GCA_022712735.1 Marinosulfonomonas sp.
CCAATTCAAACTGTTGCGCGTTCATATTCGATATCAGCGCGGCTATTTCTTGCGGACTGACCCCGCCCAACCCGTCCTTTGCCGATGATTTTTGTGTGGAAAACGCGCTGCTGATTTTGGCCTTTTGATGCGGCTCAAGTGGCGCCTTGGACAGATCCTTTAGAAACTGCGATATTTGCTTTTTGTCGCCGAGCGATTGTAGCACTTCGGCCCAGACTTGCCAGATGGCCGCTTCGCCAGGTTTTAGCGCCGCTGCTTCTTTCATATGCGGCAGAGCCTTTTCGTATTTTCCAATCGAAGTAAAAATACGCGCCACCTGAAAATGGACTTCGGCAATGCGCGGATTGACGTTAAAGATCGCCTGATAGGCCGCAAGTTCCTCGTTCAGTTTGCCAGCGGTTTGCAGACTAAGTGCCTTTTGATACAGGGCAGGGATTTGTTTTGGTGAAATTGGCGGCACGGTTCTGTCTTTCATTATTATTCTGGCCTTGGTTTAGGGGGTTTGGTGCAAGCTGTCCAACAAACATAATCGCAGCCAGCCCTTGAATTTATCCAAGGTAACATTACCCCTATAAGATAACACGCAATAGCCCTGACAGGACCCGCATGTTAAAACGTTTTTACCTGTTCGTTGTTTTGCTGATCCCCGCATTTGGTGCCGCCGCACAGGCCACGGCGCGACTGGACTCATTGATCGACGCGCTGCAACTGCACGAAATATTCGCGGTGATGCAGCAGGAAGGGATCAGTTATGGCCGCGACCTTGACCGCGAGCTGCTGGACAATGCGGGCGGCGAAAAATGGCAGCAGGCGGTTGATGAAATTTACCAATCCGAACGGATATGGCAGACATTCTTGCCGCGATTTGCAACTGAGCTGGACGGTGCTGATCAGGAGGCGATGCTGGCCTTCTTTGACAATGATCGGGGTCGGCGGATTATATCGCTCGAATTATCAGCCCGGCGTGCGCTGCTGGACGAGGACCTGGAGCAGGAAAGCCGTGATGCCTATCACGCCATGCTGGGCGAGGGGCATCCGCGCCTTGCAATGCTTGAGGATTTCATCAATGCCAATGATCTGGTCGAATACAATGTCATGGGCGCAATGAATGCCAACTATGCCTTTTATAACGGTATGATCGACGGGCGGGCCTTTGATTTCGAGCTGACCGAGGATGAAATCCTGCGCGATATCTGGTCGCAGGAACCCGAAATCCGGCTGGATACACAGGAATGGCTATATGGCTATCTGACACTGGCCTTCGCACCTTTGTCGGATGATGATTTGCAAGCCTACATTGATTTTTCAGGCACCAAGGCAGGTCGCGCCCTGAATGCGGCGCTGTTTGCCGGATTTGACGATGTGTTCACCAATGTGTCCAAGGCGCTAGGCCTGTCGGCGGCGGGGTTTATGAAGGGCGAGGATATATAACCCTTAATTCCCATGCACCATGAACCAGATCACCAGCTGTTCGCGGGCCGGCAAAGTGTCGGGGGTGAATTTGGTAATATCGCTTTGCATGATGCGGGTCATCTCGGGGCGCACCGCTACCGGAACACGGGCTAGATCAGCCGCTGTGGTTAGGGCAGGGCCGCCGCCCGCGCGAATGTCACCCAGAATTGCGCCCTGATGCGCGTCCACATGGTTTGCGACCTGCGCGCGACGCGCATTATAGCTGGCGTTTTCGATACCGCCGCCCACCACCATACCCGGCCACATCACCGGATTTCCCAGATGGCCCATATCACAGCCGCCAAGCGCCAGAACCAATCCAAGCCCGAGATTGCGCATTTCCCTATATTCCTTCACTCATTACGCTTGACTTATCCCCGTAATTCCCAGATAAGCCCGCTTCTTGGCAAGGATAACTTTGTCAGGTTTGCGTAATGTCGCCCATAAGGGCGCGCAGTTCGAGGCGCCGATACAGGCACAACACCCGATGCAGGGGGCCACAGAACGCGGAATAATGAAGGAATACCATATGTTTGCGGTTATGAAAACCGGCGGCAAGCAATACAAGGTTCAGTCAGGCGATGTCCTGCGTATTGAACGTATTGCGGCCGATGCGGGCGAAAAAGTCCAGTTCAACGAAATTCTGATGGTTGGTTCTACAATCGGCACACCCACCGTAACAGGTGCGGGCGTTCAGGCCGATGTGATTGACCAGATCAAAGGTGAAAAACTAATTCACTTTGTAAAACGTCGCCGGAAACACGGCTCCAAGCGCACCAAAGGCCACCGTCAAAAGCTGACTCTGGTCCGGATCACGGACATCCTTGAAAAAGGCGCTGACAAATCCGGCGTTAAAGCCGCGATCGGCACAGGGTCTGTTTCGGCCGCTATTCTGGCAGCAATGAAGCCTGCCAGCAATAAGCCAGCCCGCGCAGAGCAAGGCAAACCAGCCCCGAAAGCCAAAGCTGAAAAAGCGAAACCGGCCAAAGCCGAAGCTAAACCAGCCGCAAAACCGGCAAAAGCTGAAGCCAAGCCCGCGAAAAAGCCCGCAGCCAAGAAAGCAGCCCCTAAAGCTGCTGCCGGCGCTGACGATCTGAAGCAACTGTCCGGTGTCGGACCCGCGCTTGAGAAAAAGCTGAATGAAGCAGGCGTAACCACATTTGCCCAAGTCGCAGGCTGGTCTAAAGCCGATATTGCTGATATGGACGAGAAACTGTCGTTCAAGGGTCGTATTGATCGTGAAGACTGGGTCGCACAGGCCAAAAAACTGGCTAAAGGCTAAGGAGAGACAAGATGGCACATAAAAAAGCAGGCGGATCATCGCGCAACGGTCGTGACAGCGCAGGTCGTCGCCTTGGCGTTAAAAAATTCGGTGGCGAACTGGTCATTCCGGGTAACATTATCGTGCGTCAGCGCGGCACAAAGATGTGGCCGGGCGAAGGCGTCGGTATGGGCAGGGATCACACTATTTTCGCAAAAGTCGAAGGTAACGTGACCTTCCACAAAGGCCTCAAACGCCGCACATTTATTTCGGTCCTTCCGGTCGCGGAGGCCGCTGAATAAACCGAACCTATGGTAAGAATTTAAAGGGATCGGTGGCAACACCGGTCCTTTTGCTTTTCGATACTGTTGTGCCTGAAAATCGCTCCAGTGTCACAGTAGATTGAAGTTCCGGTGACGACCTGACGTCTTGTAACAGGGCGCGGCAATCGCCATCTGATCCAGATGCTACCCAAAGGAGGGACAGCATGAGACTCGAGACTATTATTAATCAGCCGGTCATTGAATGCGAACGGTTTACCCTACGCCCGTTGCGTAAATCCGACGCGGGCCTGTTGGAACTGTATTCCAGTGACGAGCGTATTGCGCGCTCCACCTCCACCATCCCGCACCCGTTGCCGCCAGGCACCACCGAGGCATTCATCGCCCGCGTGATGGCCGATGATCGGCGCGAGGAAGTCTGGGCAATGGACGGCACGGCCCATGGCCACGCTGAATTGCTGGGCGTGATCAGCCTGACCTGTATCGAGCGCGGGCAGGCCGAAATCGGCTATTGGGTCGCGCCTGCGTTCTGGAACACGGGTTATGCCTCCGAGGCGGTTGTGGCGTTGCTCGATGCCAACCCCAAGACCTGCAATTCGATCTTTGCCGAGGTGTTTCAGGACAATCCGGCCTCGGCCCGTGTGCTGACCAACGCAGGGTTTGAATATATTGGCGATGCCGAAACCCATTCGGTTGCCCGTGGTGCCAATGTGGAAACATGGACCTACATTAAAAAGATGGGGTAAGTAGTGGGTAACGTGAGTGAAATTTCCATTCAGACACAGCGCCTGACCCTTCGGTCCCTGCAAATGGGCGACTGGCATGCCCTGTCCACCCGCTGTGGCGTGCCCGAGGTTGCTGATACTTTGTTGTCGATGGATGCGCCGTGGCCGGAACCTGTGGTCAAAGGCTGGATTGAAAGATCCCTGTGGCGGGGCGAACCGACCTATCGGCTGGCAGTTTGTCTAAATGCGGAACTGATCGGCACCGTAGGCTTCGCGGGCAAGGCGGGACACTTCGGCTTTGGTTATTTCCTTGCGCCGGATTATTGGGGCGAGGGCTACGGCTATGAGGCCGCGCAGGCGTTTTTGCATGACGCATTTGCGCGATTTGATATTCCGCAGATAAAAAGTGCTGCAATGGATCGCAATCCGGCCTCGCATCGTATCCTGACCAAACTGGGCTTTGAGGAAGTCAGCGAGGGCTTGTCCCCTGCCACAGCCACCCTAGACCCTGAACCCGAAACCCGTTATCGCCTGACTGAACTCCAATTTAAGGCCGCAAACCAATGAAATTCCTCGATCTTGCCAAAGTATTCATCCGTTCGGGCGGCGGCGGCGGTGGCTGTGTGTCATTCCGGCGCGAAAAACATATCGAATTTGGCGGCCCCAACGGCGGTGATGGCGGGCGCGGCGGCGATGTTTGGGCCGTGGCTGTGGACGGGTTGAACACCCTGATTGATTTCAGGTTCCAGCAGCACTTTTTCGCCAAAAATGGCCAGGCCGGCATGGGATCACAGCGCACAGGTGCCGATGGTGATGACATTATCCTGCGGGTGCCGGTGGGCTGCGAAATTCTGGACGAGGACGAGGAAACCGTGATCGCCGATATCGCCGAGGTCGGCCAGCGTGGGCTGCTGGCCAAGGGTGGCAATGGCGGCTTTGGCAAGCTGCACTGCAAATCCCCCACCAACCGCGCCCCGCGCCGTGCCAACCCCGGCCTTGAAGGGGTCGAACGGGTGCTGTGGCTGCGCCTGAAACTGATCGCGGATGCCGGCCTTCTGGGTATGCCGAACGCTGGTAAATCGACGTTTCTAGCCGCCACATCGAATGCACGGCCTAAAATCGCCGACTACCCGTTTACGACCCTGCACCCCAATCTGGGCGTTGTTGGCGTGGACAACGCCGAATTCGTCATGGCCGACATTCCCGGCCTGATTGCGGGTGCCTCCGAGGGACGCGGCATTGGTGATAGGTTTTTGGGCCACGTGGAACGTTGTTCGGTGCTGCTGCATCTGGTCGACGCCACAAGCGAGGATGTGGCCGAAGATTACCGCGTTATTATAAACGAGCTGGAGTTATACGGTGGCCATCTGGCCGATAAACCCCGCGTCACTGCGTTGAATAAAATCGACGCGCTGGATGACGAGGAACGCGCCGCCAAATTCGCCGAACTGTCGGCCGTTGTCGATGGCCCTGTGATGCAAATGTCCGGTGTCAGCCGTGAAGGGCTGATCGATGTGCTGCGCGCCGTTCGCACCGAAATCACCGAGGACCGCATTCGCACGCGCAAGGCTGAACAGGCCGACGCTGAGGAGGAGGACGCAGGATGGCGCCCCTAACATCCGCCAAGCGGCTGGTCGTCAAGATCGGATCGGCCTTGTTGGTGGATCGCGCATCAGGGC
>JAFLKA010000475.1 GCA_022712735.1 Marinosulfonomonas sp.
TTAATCAGTTCTTGCCAATTTTTGTGGATCATGTGTGTCGCCTCCATTCAAGTTTTCGGATCATGTCCCAGTCCGAAAACGCCCGAGGTAAAAATGACGAACCCGAACTGCCGGATAACCCCGACAGTCCGAGCGTAGAGAGTAAGTTAGACGCGGCGCCGTTTTGGTGGCCGACATCCGTTGTGCGCAATTGGCGTTACATCACGGATCGATGTGATGTTCAGACCGATTGCAGCAAAAGCGCGCAGTGCTGATTCACGACCGGAACCCGGACCCTGAACTTCAACTTCCAGCGTTTTCACGCCATGCTCTTGTGCTTTTTTGCCAGCATCCTCGGCTGCCATCTGCGCCGCATAAGGCGTAGATTTACGCGAGCCCTTAAAGCCCATCGTGCCAGCAGACGACCATGCAATCGCGTTGCCTTGAACGTCCGAAATCAGAATCTTGGTATTGTTGAACGATGAATTAACATGTGCAACACCAGAGGCGATATTCTTGCGGACTTTTTTCTTTGTGCGTGTTTTTTCGCGTGCCATTGATCAAACCCTCCTATTTCTTCTTACCGGCAATAGCCCGTGCAGGGCCTTTGCGAGTACGAGCGTTGGTGTGAGTACGTTGGCCGCGGACAGGCAGGTTACGACGGTGGCGCAGGCCACGGTAGCAACCAAGGTCCATCAGACGCTTGATGTTCATTTGCGTTTCACGACGCAGGTCACCTTCAACGGTGAAATTGGCGTCGATATGTTCACGGATCGACAGAACCTCGGCGTCGGACAGTTCGTTAACACGACGGGTTGCGTCGATTTTAACGGCTTCACAGATGCCTTCGGCTGATGTTTGGCCAATTCCAGTGATATAAGTCAGGGCGATCGGGACCCGTTTATGGGTCGGGATATTTACGCCGGCAATACGTGCCACGTGTTAGCTTCCTTTTTGTTGCGGTTCCGTAATTCCGGAACCTTTTTTCACAACCAAAGCCCGAAGGATTAACCTTGCGGGCCGTCGTTGAATTCCAATTTCATGCTGCACAAACCGTCGCTTGATTAAGCATGGTGATTCTCTTGTCGAAGTGTCGTGATTTATGGCGTTTTCAGGGGGTGGTCAAGGGGGGACGCCACTTAGTTTAACGCTTTGGCAATCTCGGCTGCGACTTCCTCGATTTCACCCAGCCCGTTTACCGACCGCAGGTCGCCTTTGGCGTAGTAATAACCGATCAACGGCGATGTCTTTTTGTAGTATTCCATCAGCCGTGTGCGCAGGGCTTCTTCATTATCGTCGGCGCGGCGCTTCATATCGCTTTGCCCACATACATCACATACATCGGCAACCTTGGGCTGCTTGGTTTTGTCGTGATATACCTCGCCGCAATTGCCGCACGTGAAACGGCCAGTGATCCGTTTCACCAGCGCATCATCATCGACGCGCATTTCAATCACCGCCTCAAGCGTCTTGCCGTGCTTTTTCAGCAATTCACCCAAGGCATCGGCCTGTGCCAATGTGCGCGGGAAACCGTCAAAGATAAACCCACCGCCGTTATCGCCGGACAGTTTCTCTTTGATCAGATCGATGACAATCTCGTCCGTCACCAATTCACCGCGGGCCATTATGCCCTCGACCTTCTTGCCCAACTCCGAACCAGACCGAATAGCGGCTTTCAACATGTCGCCAGTCGAGAGCTGGATCATGCCCCGTTCTTCAACCAAACGTCTTGCTTGCGTGCCTTTACCAGCACCGGGTGGCCCGAGAAGGATAATGTTCATTTTCTGCTAGTCACCTTATTGCGGCGTTTCTTGCCGCGCAGTTGCGACTTCTCGATCAGGCCCTCGTATTGTTGGGCCAGCATATGTGATTGCACTTGCTGGATTGTATCCATCGTAACCGAAACCACAATCAGAACTGACGTGCCGCCAAAATAGAACGGGATCGCAAATTGGGCCCGCAGGATTTCCGGCAGCAACGCAACAGCCGCCAGATAGGACGAACCAAGCACCAACAGGCGCGTCACGACGTAATCCAGATATTCAGCGGTCTTTTTGCCGGGGCGAATGCCGGGCACGAAACCGTTCTGGTTTTTCAGATTATCCGCCACATCGTCGGTTTTGAACGCCACGTTGTAGGTGTAGAAAAACGTGAAGAACACGATCATCGCGGTAAAGAACAGTAGATACAACGGCTGGCCAGGGCCAAAGTAGGCCAGAATGGTCGACATCACCGGGCCGGTTTGCTGACCCGAAAAAGTTGCGACTGTCGTTGGCAACAGCAACAAGGAGGATGCGAAGATCGCGGGGATCACGCCAGCGGGGTTTACCTTGATTGGCAGGTGCGAATTGCTGCCGTCATAGACTTTCATCCCGACCTGACGGCGCGGATATTGAATGTGGACCTTGCGCAAGGCGCGTTCCATGAACACCACAAAGGCAATCACCGCGACCACCATCACGATCACCGCAACAATCACAGCGGGGCTGATGCTGCCCGAACGGCCTTGGGCCAGAAATTGTGCGATGGCCGCCGGAATTTCAGCAACGATACCGACAAAGATGATCAGCGAAATGCCGTTACCAATGCCGCGTGCGGTGATCTGTTCACCCAGCCACATCAGGAACATGGTGCCGCCAACCAGTGTAATCACTGTGGCTGCCTCAAAATATAGCCCCGGTGTCCCGACCAGCCCACCAGCCTCGAGCGATTTGGCCAGACCGAACGCTTGGAACGTCGCCAGCAATACAGTGCCGTAACGGGTATATTGGTTGATCTTCTTGCGGCCCTGCTCGCCTTCTTTTTTCAATTGCTCCAGCGGTGGCCACATGGCCGTTAGCAACTGGATGATGATTGATGCAGAAATGTAGGGCATGATCCCGAGGGCGAAAATACCCATCCGGCCAAGTGCACCGCCGGTGAACATTTGCAACATACCACCAAGGCCGCCAGAAATATCGGCCATAAAATTCCGCAGGGCAGCACCATCAATTCCGGGAACCGGAATAAATGTGCCAAGGCGGTAAACCATCAACAAGCCAATGGTGAAAATGATACGGCTGCGGAGTTCGCCGGATTTGGCAAAGGCGCCCCAGCTCATGTTGGCTGCCATTTGTTCTGCTGCGGATGCCATATAGGGCCTCGTTGTTAAATGTTAACGCCGCCTAACCGGTCTTCCGGTTGGCGGCGTTAGGAAAACTTAAATCTATGTAAGCGCCCGCAAGGCCGCCTTCAAGGGATTATTCAGCTTCAGCAGCCGCCTTTGGCGCTGTTGTGACCGTAAGTGAACCACCAGCCTTCTCGACAGCCTCGATCGCAGCCTTGGAGGCGCCGGTTACTTCCAGCTTCACTTTGGATGTGATCTCGCCTTTGGCAAGGATACGCACACCGTCCAGAATGCGGCGTACAACGCCAGCTTCCAGCAATACTTCTTCGGTGATCGCTTTCTTGGCGTCCAGTTTTTTGGCGTCGATGAATTTTTGCAGGATTTGCAGGTTCACCACGGCAAAGCTTTTCTTGTTACGGCTGTTAAAGCCACGCTTTGGCAGACGTTGGTAGAGGGGCATTTGGCCGCCTTCAAAACCTTTGATCGCCACGCCCGAGCGTGATTTTTGACCTTTGATACCACGACCACCGGTTTTACCAGTGCCGGAACCAGGGCCACGACCAATACGTTTGCGGGATTTTGTTGCGCCGGGATTGTCGCGCAGTTCATTCAGTTTCATTTCGCTCTCTCCTTGCCGGATATGGTCGCGAGCGTAAGGACCAACCACGGCTTCAATGTTTCATACCAGTGGCAATAGACTCACCACTGGGCGCGTATAGACGGATGCCGCGCATGGATCAAGCATCAATCCAGTGCGTCAATCATTTCGGACAAATGCGTGATGCGCCCAGTCAGATCAGATCTTAACTCCTCCAGCTCATCCTTCAGGTTTTGCTTTGTGGTTGTCATACGTTTGCCATCAGCCAGAATGGAATCCAGCTCGGCAATGGCGCGCGCCAATATTGGCGAAATATCAAAGCGGATTGCCTCGGCACCGCGCAGTTCGGAGCCCGGCATCGGCTTGCTGACGCGTTTGAATTCATAGCGCCGCCGCTTGGGCAGGAACGAATTTTTCGGACGCCGGTAATTGATCTTCAAAACGTCCATATCCTCGGTGACATGCACGGTTGTATATCCAATGATTTGCTCGGGGTTAAGCACGCCCATTTCGGCCAGATTCGGAGTTTTGGTTTTCATGTGGCTATCCCTTGTTGGTTATTATTTGATTGTTAGTTCCGGCGAGACTAACCCGTTCTCGCGCCGAAACAACCGATAATCATGATTTATGCTTCTTTGCTGCGTGGCACCCTATTCGGCCTCGCGCGCCGCCATTGCCGCCAGCGTGTCCTTTTCCCGCTCGACCGCTGCCAAAACGATGCGTGCGGTTTCTGGTGGCAGGTCCAGCGCCAGCGCTGCGGCATGGCCGTGGCTGGACATTTTGCGCAGGGTTTTTCCGACGATGTCGATCAGTTTGTCGTCGTCATAATCGGAAAACTTGGTGACGAAATCGTCCCAGTAATAATCCAGAAACACCACATCGACGACATTTTCCAGCGCTTGCGAATCCGTGTCCCGTTTCAGCCGCTCCTTGCGAAGGAATGTGCCGATCAGCGCGATATCATCAGCCGAGTAGCCGTTGTCATCCATAATGCCGCCGACGAGTTCAGCATGCAGTTGGCGCATGCCCAGACGCCATTTTTGATAACCTTCCTTGTTTCTGGGAAAGGTGTCGCGCGGGATTTGCCAGCGGCGGATATGCTGGGCGCGGGCCGCTATGCGCAACAGTTCGGACGCGTCGGGATACATCCGCTGCATGGTTTCGGTCATCCGGTCGGCGTAGACGGTTTCAAACGGGTGGTCGGTGCCGTCGACGGTGATCTGTCGCGGGTCTTCTGCGTTCACGACGTCGATCGCTATGATCACAGCGTTGAATTGTTCTGTTGGGGTAAAGGGCATATTGGTTTCTCCTGATTCTGCGCAGGAGTCATTATAGTGAATGCGCGGTCATGAGGAAGAGTATCCTACCAATAGAAAAACGCCCCGGGTTTCCCCGAAGCGTTTAATATTGTGTGCCGCCCGAAATCTTTGAAAGATTTCGAACAGTTTTCTTTCAAAGAAAACGCTTACCCGCGTTCCTCGATGATTTTCACCAGATGCGGGATCTTGTCGACCATACCGCGAACGGCAGGTGTGTCTTCAAGCTCGCGCTCTTTATGCATCTTGTTCAGACCCAAACCAACCAGTGTCTGGCGCTGTTTGGCCGGACGGCGGATTGGCGAGCCGATTTGTTTTACAACAATAGTTTTAGCCATCTAATCAGCCCTCCTT
>JAFLKA010000404.1 GCA_022712735.1 Marinosulfonomonas sp.
AACCTTATGTGTCTGAGGAAGTTGAAGAAGTTGATTGTTAAGTTACGCAAAGCTTTCAAAGGAGACAAGATGAGTGCAGATCGTGTTGTATTATGTATGAAGTGGGGAACACTTTACTCCGCGGATTATGTAAATGTGTTATACAATGCAGTTTGTGATCATCTGGAAAAGCCATTTCGTTTTGTGTGCTTAACGGATGATGCCACTGGGTTTGTTGACGGGATTGAGCATTTTCCCATCCCTGACATGGGGCTAGAGGAACGGCATTGGAAGCATGGTGGGTGGCCGAAGATTTCTGTGTTTTCCAAGGATTTATATGGGCTAAAAGGGCGCGGGCTTTTTATTGACCTTGATACTGTTATTTGCGGCCCGCTGGATCAAATGTTTTCATATCCAGGCCAATTTGTCGGAATCGACACGGGCCCGAACTGGAAGAACTCAAACAGCAACAACAGTCGTCCTTTGCTTGGCACAGGCGTCTTTGCCTTTAATCTTGGCGCACACCAATGCGTGCTGACAAAATTCAATGCGGATCGAGATAGATTTGTCGCCCGCGATGGTATTGAACAAGTTTATATTGAAAACGAAATTAAGGATATTGAGTATTGGCCATTTGATTGGGTCCCAAGCTTTAAATACCATCTTCAGCACAGGTATAGCTTGGATCTGTTCATTTCTCCTAGAGAGCCGGGTCCGCAAACACGAACGCTGGCATTCCATGGCAATCCGCGGCCGATTGATTTAATCCGGTCAAATGTTTGGGGTGTTTTCCCGCATTTAGGGCGCGGCCCAGTTAAGTGGTTTTCCAAATACTGGGCGAAATATGGTGGGCAATAGCTGTTAATACCCAAACCGTTGATGGTCTATCTTGAAGTAGTCTTTGACCTCATTTTTCAGCCGGATAAACGCTTCTTTGGAAAGTTTCAGTGCCCTTAAATGATCGGCGTCCTGACGTAGGCTTGGGTTGGAGTGCCCAAGATTTTGTTCGCCTATATCAATGCCCGCATTTGTTATCTGATTTCCCCAGTCCGCAATGTTTTCGAACTGCAAGATTAGGTCGGCAGTGGGCTTCTTCACGGATGGGTAATCAGTCCAAAGTGTCTGATGTCCTCCGCAGTTTGGGTTGTCCGCTATCAGCTCTAGAAACTCAAATGGAGACAGGTCTTTGATCCCTATCCCATATTCCTTGACCAGACCGTTCATCTCGGGGCGTAGGATGTGGGAATAATATCCAGATAAAAACCGCTCAAACGGCTCACGAACAGCAACAACCGAAAAACTATCAAGCCATTGAGCCTCGCTTAACCGATTGGAGGCGAAACTGTGTGAAAGCCGTTTTACTCCGAGCAGTTTGGCTACAGAATTACCACCTGTTTTGGGGTTGTGTAAAAACAGTACTTTTTTCCCGTTACATATGAAATTGGTTCGCATGCCAGATGTTGGCTTTCCACTTACTCTTGCAAGCTGCTCTTGAACCTTTTTCATTTTGGTCTTTAAGCCAAATGGCCCACGGGGTTTTCTATCTGGTATGGTCACGTTCGCGCTTTCTTTTCTTGCCGCAGGTTTATTTCATGGGGCAGATTTACTCCAGATAGTCCCACTTTAATTGCGTATTGCGCGTTACCGCCCGCTTAAGCACCTTGCCAACCACCTTGTCAAAATCATAACCCGCAATTTCACCCGATCCGGGGCGGCGTGCCCAGATGTCGGTGTCCGTAATTACATGGCCTGCTGGCAGGTCGCGGTCGGCCACTACGGATGCGCGGGCAAAAGCATAGACGTCTTCCTCGGGGCCCGTGCGCTGTTTATCATTGTGCAATGCTGTGTGGATTTCGCGCGACCGGTCAATCAGCAGGCGCAATTCGGCGGGGTCCATCGAGCAGGCGATGTCCGGCCCGATGCGATAGCGGGTGTCGGTGTAGTGGCGTTCCAGAATGCAGGCCCCCAGCGCGACCGAGGCCAGCGCCATTTCCGGCCCGATTGAGTGGTCGGAAAACCCGACAACGGCGTTCGGGAACGCCTTTTGCAATTCGGTGACGCCCTTGAGCGAGACGATTTCAGGCGGGGACGGATACAGATTAGTGCATTCCAGCAGCGCATATTCAATGCCCGCGTCCTCAAGGATTTGCACCGAAGCGCGCACACTGTCGATGGTTTGCATGCCTGTGGACATGATCACTGGTTTGCCAAACGCCGCGATGTGGCGGATCAGTGGCAGGTTATCCGCCTCGCCCGAGCCGATCTTGAAGGCAGGCACGTCGATGTCGTTCAGGAAATCGGCGGCGGCGCGGGAAAATGGCGTCGAGATAAAGATCATGCCGAGGGATTCGATATATTCCTTCAGGGCGATCTCGTCGTCCTTGGACAGGGCGCATCGCTCCATCACCTCCCAGATTGACACATCGGCATTGGGCGGAAAGATCGATTTCGCCTCATCGGTCATTTCGTCGGCCACGATGTGGGTCTGGTGTTTAACCATTTCGCAACCGGATGCTGCGGCCAGACGCGCCATTTCTTTGGCCACCTTTAGGCTGCCACCATGATTGATGCCGATTTCGGCGATGACCAGCGGGGACTGGTCGGGGGAAATGATGCGGTTTGCGATTTTCATATCAGGTGCCTTAATGGTTTGCCCATTTATGCCCGTGGTTCGGGGCAAAGGTCTACCTGATAATTATTTGGGGGAAATGGAGGCGAGTAAATAAAATTGTGACCGAACCAATGCAAACCTCAAATTTCTTCTGCCTTACTGTCAGGTGCCTAAATGTCGAGGAGCCACGCGGATGCTTATTCAGGTTTTTCGTATTTGTCTGCCCGCAGAATGACAGCTTCGACAACTTTCCCTTTGTTTACTTTCGCATTGACTTGAAGTTGGACGGGAACTTTGCTCCATTCAGCATCCTTGATCACTTCGCGGTGCTCCAAAGAAGAAAGAACTTCTTGCACGCTAGGCCCCCTGAATTGGTGGGCGTGCAGGGGTCGGCCCCGCTCTCGGGCCGTCCGCCCGTCGCTTTACGATGATGCGCGGAGTGTAATACAGCCCAAAGGCTCCACTTCTGGGCCACGTCATCGTCGCTTCATTGCTGCGCCGCGCGAAAACGGATGCAGTTAAGGCCCCAGAAGCGGGAAGGGGATGTGTTTGAACTCTGGGCCGCAATCGGCGAGTTTCACCTGTGGGTGGAATGGCTGCCCAATGATTCGAAGAGGAATTTCCATGCGCAAATTGACGATTGCACTTGTAACCGCCATATCTGGCACAACTTTGACTGGTTTTGCGGCTGCGCAAGCCGTCGATACCACCTACAACGAGGCGACCGTTAAAGCGCGATGTAGCGCCGAGTGGGGCACCGAATACGATATGGTGGCGTATTGCATGGACCAATCCAAAGCTGGTCACCAAGAGTTTGCAAATACGGTTCAGCACACATTGGCGCTCCCAAGCATCCAGGCGGCGCTTGGTAAGTGCAAAACCGAATGGAAAGACGAATGGGATATGGTCAATTATTGCGCCAACCAACAAATTGCTGCCGCCAGCCAAATAATGTCGCTGACCGACGGACTGCCCTACGACGTTGGCATCGAAATCACTCAGCGTTGCAGGACTGAGTGGGGAACCGAATTTGATATGGTCGCCTATTGCATGACGCAAAGAATTGCGGCGTGGCGTAAAATCAACTGATAGGGCTGGGGAGGGCAGGGCGGACATGGTCACTCCCCCGCCAAAAACCACGCCACCGCGTCGGGGTAGCGCATGAAAAACAGGGCAATGGTGTCGCCGCTGGGGCGGTTGGTTCCGGCCAGCCAGTTGTCGGCGGTGCGGGCGGTGACGCCGAATACCATGCCGATATGTTCGGATGTCTGGAAATTATCGCGCAGGAACGCCGCCCAGCGCGTGGCAAAATGAACGCGGAATTTGCGGGCATCAACCCCATTTGCGAAAGACTTTGCGCCGGTCCCCGCGATAACTTGGGCTACAGGAACAATTTTATTGGGAGCAATAGCGTTCATGATGCCACCGCCAAATCCAAGGTCTCACGACGTTTGCACATGAACTCTCTGAGGCGGTGCTCGGTTGTCGCGTGTATCGTTTTGCCACGTTTCAATCGGCTGACCACCTCGGAGTTACCCACCGCAGTTTTACCAAAATAGGAAACACCCATGCCAGTATCGGCGATGAACTCATCGATTTCAGTGATCAAATCTTTATGTATTTCAAGGGTCATAGTAAATGTTTATATCCGCTAAAGAGGATAACACAAGTGTCCTCTATCAAGGACGTGCAAAAAAGTCCTCGATAGAGGATGAATTTATTATGGAAAACACGGAATGGCGCGACAGGCTGGCGCAAGCGATCAAATCATCGGGCAAATCGAAACGGGCGGTGTCACTGAAATCAGGCAACGGGCCCGGCTACGTGCATTCGATTATATCCGAAGGCAAGGACCCGACCATATCGAACCTTATCGCTGTTTGTGATGCGGTGCCGGTGAGCATTATCAATATTCTACATGGAACAGACATCACGCCAGAGGACGCCGAGCTTTTGAGGATCCTCAAAACTGACCCCGAAAAACTGATTGCTATACAGAGATTGATCAAGCCAGCACCTCCCAAATAGGAACGGTGGTTTTTCTCTGGGCGCGGATTGCACGGGTGTAGCAATAAAGGGTATACGTGACCAAGTTCATTTATCGGAGAAGTTGTGGTGGCGATAATACCTGTAGCAAAGATTTCCTTGGGGGAATCAGGAGATTTGGAATTCCACAGCTGG
Organism: Marinosulfonomonas sp.; assembly: GCA_022712735.1. The sequence goes on from JAFLKA010000404.1 coordinate 4,772, forward strand.
TCAGACTTGGGGGATTGGATTGCGAAAGAAGAGGCTGCTTGGTCGTGGATGCTGAGGGTGGTCAATTATAACATCGATGCGAAAGCCGAATTCCAAGATTTGTTAAGTAACACTCGAGCATATCTGCAGTCTCTAGAACAATCGACAAAACAAGACCCGCCCAATGAAGGTGAAGTAGAGCAGCAAAAAAACCGAATTTTTAACAGTGTGCAGGCTTTGAGTGAAAGGATAAAATCAGGAAGATACATCCTGTCAGATAGCCCTCTTGGAAGTTATATCATTTCAGAAAGCAAAACGGATGAGAAGTTAGCTTCCGAGATGGTATATGTGGCAGTCCAAAATATCTCAAATGATTCTAATTTACCCATCCGGAAACGCACTTTCAGAGCTGCGAACTTGCTTGTTGCACACGAACGGGGATGGGATAAACGCTCGGCAGCTCTTTCTCGAAAGATGCTAAAAGCACTCAGTGAACAATATTCAGTCGAATTATCGGATTTGGGCAATGGGGCCCGCGAACGACTTGAGGCATTGGATGAATCAATCGCCGCGCGTGAACAGGCGGTAGAGAATTCAACAAAGAACCTAGCATCTATTTTGGCGAAGCATAAAACCAATACGAGACAAGAGCAGCTTGATATTCGTACCGAAACAAAAACCGAAACCGACAAACTACTGAGTGATACACGCGCGGAGATGGCAGAGTTCAAGGATTTTTATGAGGCCCAGATTTCACTACAGGGGCCGGTAGAATATTGGAACCGCAAAAGTGGTAACCACAAGAAAGCCACGGGTTGGACGGCCGGAGTGTTTCTTCTATATTGCGCAATTTGTGTCGGGCTTCTCTACAGCCATTTTGCTTCTTATGATGGTGGTTTCAGCGGTTTCCTCACCTTCTGGAAGGGTGCAAGTATTGCGTCTTTTGGTGCCTTTGCATCGGTCATAGCACTGGGGCTTGCTTTCGCCCGGGTTCTCTACCGAATGTTCGCCAGCCAATTACATCTTTGGAACGATTGTTCGGAAAGGGTGACAATGATTGAAACCTACCTTGCGCTCGCACAAAAAGGCCATGCTAAAGAGGAGTTTTTGGGGGCCTTATTAACACGATTGTTTTCTCCGTCTTCAGATGGCGTTGTTAAAGATGATCTTGGACCTGTTGGGCCAGTGGACGCGATTGGAAAACACTTTGCGAATAGATAAGCTTTATCGGTGCGGCCCAGTCAAATGCCTTCAAAAGGCAGGCTCCTGAATGAAACAGGCCATTGTAAAAGCACTTATTGTTCTTGTCCCTTCGTATGCGATGGCATTCCTGACCGAGCAAATGGTCTATGTCGTGCCGATGCTGGCCGCTACAGGCTTTCTGGCATCCTCTCTAGATTTGTCCGGTGCCAACACGACCCGACGTGTCGATGACGACGGTGACGCTCAATCAGACGGCGACGATGCGCTCAATGGTGGTGCCAGCGGCTTTGACATCGATTGACTGTCCGGTAGCTTCTTCAGCACCTTCAATATTTTTTGTTTTTGGGCGGCAGGCATGGCGCACCATATCCTGAAGTATTCGTTGACCGTCATCCTGCATTCCAAATGTTCACTATATGTTCTACATTGGCGAGTATTGGCATTGCATGCGATTCGCGCAAGGCGCTAAATCAATATCCTCTTTGGCGGATATAATTGTTGACCATCCGCTATAGAGGATATATTGATGCCTTCAAACAGGAGGCTTCAATGAAACATTTCATACCCCCCAAACTCCCTGCAGCCCGCCCCACGGCTGGCTTGATCGCGGACGCCCGCACGGTGGTTGCAAACCCCGAACAATACGCGGATCGCCCGATCCTGCGCCGCCTCGCATGGATGACACTGATGTCCCAGCGCGGGCTTAACGTTGATCAGAACCGATTGGCCCAAATGCCGATTGAGGGCCTGTCATGAGCCAGCACATCGATATCGCCCAAATCGCTGCGCTGGTCGCCGATCTGGAAATCACCCCGATCGAGGAGCGCCTCGAGGTCCTGAAAACTGCCGTGATTGCCTCTGGTGGCCGTTGGGACCTGCCCAGCGCCAAACAGGGGGTCTATGACCCGATCCTGATGTCTATTCAGGTGTTCGGCGTCTACGCGATGGCCGACACGCTCGAGGAATTACCGCGCAACTGGGTCAAAACTGCATCCAACATCCTTGATGCCGCCCAAAACGCTGCAGAGGCCGCGTGAACATGGCTGATGCATCCCAAGATACTGCCTGCCTCAATGGCAAACTAGGCTCTCCGGCTGTGCATCCCGTGCAGTCGGAGGCCATTTTTCCTAGAACAGGCACACCACAGGCCCCCGATCTGGGTGCCGAGGTAAGTTTCCAACGTTCACCAACCCACCACTGGGAATGCGGCTTCGTGAAGGGGCGACAGTTCGGCACCGGCATCATCGACATCCTTGATACCGATGCAAAGCCCCTGCGCTTGATGCCCGAGCAATACAGGGCGGTGGCACCATGATCGTGGAACAGACCCAACACCTATGCCGCTACCAACTCACGGACGGCAGCCCTCATCGGTATCAACTCCTCCCGAGGCCGGTGAGGGCATCAACGAAGAAATAGCGGACGACGGCTTTATCACCGTCTACCCGAAACTGATCAAAGAGGCTGTAGTGATGACAACACCAAGACACCCCGTCGATATATTCGTCGGCAAACGCATCCGCGCCCAGCGCGAAATGCGAGGGGTAACCCAAGGCTGGCTGGCCGAGCAAATCGGCATCAGTTTCCAACAGTTACAAAAATACGAAACCGCCGCCAACAGGGTTTCCCCGTCAAAGCTATTCGGGATCGCGGATGCGCTGGGCGTTCCTCCGACACATTTTTTCGAGGGGTTCGGGAAAACACCCACCCGCAACGATCTGATCGAAACCAAAGACGAGCTTGAACTGCTGACCAATTATCGCGCGATGCCAGAGCGGGTTCAGATATCAATCCGATTAACCGTTGCCGCTATCGTCGAAGGGCGGGCCGATGACTGACCCCATCAACATATTCGTCGCTGGCTTCGGTCGATGTGGCACCACCGCCATGATGCAGCTCCTCTGGAACGGCGGCGCACCCGTTGCGGGCCCAGCGCCAGCGTTCGAGGATGACCGTTTATCCCCAGCTGGCATTGATCTGCCTTGGATCAAAGCCCAGCGCGGCAAGATATTGAAGTGGGTGGACCCCATCAATACCCGGCTACCTGCGGGGATCCCCGCGAAAACAATCCTGATGCTGCGCGACCCCAAAGAGCAGGCCAGATCACAAATCAAAATGCTGCGAACCCTTGGGAGCCTCGATATACCTGATACTAGGCGCAACCAGCGCCGCTGGGCCAGCACATTGCGGCGCGACACACCTATCATGGTTGCCTACCTACGCAAGCGTGGCCCCGTCCTGATCGTCGGGTTCGCCGATTTGCTGGCGCAACCCTTGGATACTGCTGAATTGGTGCAGGATTTCCTTGGCACCACCATTTTTCCAGACACCTATTCCGGTGCCGATGCCATCCTCAATCGCGGCCCTGAATGTGCCCCCGATATGTGGATCGAACAAAGCACGACGATCGCGTGGCAAACGAGGGCAGGCGTATAGATGGCTGACCGAGCAAAGTTGATTGCGAAAATCCGGAACCTTCGAGCAAGAGCTGCGGATGAGGCATCCTCTCAGGCAGAGGCAAACGCTGCAGCGGCAAGAGCCGCGAAGCTGATCATCGAGCACGAAATTGACGAGAACGAGTTGCGAGCTATGGGCACGTCAGGAGTGGAGGAAGGGGTCCACAACGATGGCAGGCGCAGGACACATCCAACAATGGATTTAGTAACTGGTGCGATCGGAGATTTGACCGAATGCAGACCGCTTATTCGAGGCGGCGGCGCAAATCTTTGGGTTGGAGCGCCGAGCGATGTTGAGTTCGCGTTATACCTTTCGGAGGTCATTCAGGGTGCGGCGGAAAGAGCATGGAAAAATCACCTCAACACCATGGGATATCACAGTTCGCCGCACAACCGTAAATCATATTTGATGGGCTTTGGCTTGGGTGTATCCAAGACTCTCAATAAATTGACCGCGGAACGCAGGGCCAAGCGCCCAGCGCCAACCACGGGAACGTCGGTTGTTGTCCTGAAAGACCAGATCATCAACTCTTACCTCGACGAGGCATATGGCGACATCAATGTGAGGAAGCAGCGCAAGCAAAAAGACCCTAACTTCATACTGGCGATGGCTGGGCTGTGCGATGGTGATAAATATAGCCTCAGGCGGCCTGTTGGTCTGGATGATGGTAGCTAACAGGCACTTTCAAAGTGGTGTCGTCGCGCTATTTGTTTTCACGTGCGCGCTGCTTCTTTTGCCACCGCTGCCTCAATATATTCCTTTTATGCAGTTCACCTAAATCTGGTTCGATAGCGTGCGGGCAGGGTGCATAGCTGGGGAAAATGCCCCTAGCAGCATTTTCAGCAATAAGCTTACCTCTATGAAATGCGCGGCTGGTTAAAATAGTAAGCATCATCCTGTCATACGTATCTTGTTTGGGGACGGTTTTAGCTGTGTAATCAAGTTCAGGGCTGTAGGTGTCGCTAACGCCTGTTTTTACTCCAACTCGCCATAATGCGTATTTTGGCATAGCTGCTCTGCCGCGTAATACATGCATATAGCGAAACAACATGTCTTTGTTCTGGCGTTTTCCAGATAGCGAATATTTGGAGTCTTGAGGTTTTATCGTTTTTGCGGGTTTGGGGTGTTTGTCCAAAATGGCACTGACCTGACTTGCAATGCGTGCCTTTGGCAAGCCAATTGGAATGGCTACTAGAATTGTGTTTTGGCTGCCTTCGCTAACCCACTTTTCATCAACGTAGTTGTGGATGTTAAGAAAAGGGTCGGGGGCTTTACTGGGCGAATGCTTCAAAGCAGCTATTTTTGAAACTCTGGGTTTTTCACCTTGAAACGCGCATAGGCTCATTCCTCGTTCGCGCCACCACGGCAAAAATGTCCTTCTTTGTACATCGCCAAAATCGTCATACGTAGCCAAAACGTGGTCAAAGTCAGCAGGTAAATTTTCTTCGTCTTCAGCGGATAGTTTTCCAACTCTGTATTGCCGCGCAAGTTCGTAGCTTGGGCTAAGCGCAAGGTATTCGAACCAGAGCATGTAAAAACCAACTTTCGTCGCCCACAAACCATTGAGCCTGAAGTCAGTTGGAAGAGTGGTTATTGGAATACGTTGTTTTATCTGTGCCAAAGCCATTCCAATCAAAATAATTGCCCAAAAACATTAACCGCTTAATTCCATATGTGTCGGAGATATTCAAGCAGTAGGTTAATAGATGGTACATTGTACTTGTCACTAACGAATGGTCGCTTTTGACAAACATAAATCTTGAAAGGATTTAAAAATGACTACTGCAAATACAGCCCAAACAATCGCAGACACAATTGATACACTAGCCGAACAGCGCAAAACGTGGGAGCACGGCGCATACAAAAAAAGCAATGAAGAACTTTATAAATTGCTTAATGACTGCTTGAACTTTTACTTTGAGTTGCGCGGCAACATTAAGCTGTGCAAAGCGCTTAATGAGCAGCTTATTGCGCGTAAAATTACATACAATGCAAGCACCAGCCTGCCTACTCGTATTGTGCGCGCTGTGTTCGGCGCAAACGGCGGCAAGCGTTCGTATGCATATGCACGTGTAATTTCTGTAGCTGCTGCTGAAAAAGGCGATGAAATCAGCATGTATGACTTTATTGTTAAGCGTAATGGCGTCGAAGAAATTCGTCGCAGCACAAAAAATGGCGAAAGCCCTGCTACCGTTCGTAATACACGTCAAGCTTTTGCTGCAGTACAACTCGCTACATCCGTTGCAATCGCAAAGCCTTTCAAAGTAGCTGATTCAAAACGCACACGTGATGAAGGTGCAACGCACAATTTGTTTGTAGCAATTATGCGTGAAGAAACTGACGGCACTTACAGCATTGTTTACGAAACTAGCACAAAGTCCGTAATCAACACTGCCCTAGTTGACGCTGGCAAAGTGCTTAAAGCTGAAGAAGCAGCAGCTAAAGCAACGACAAATGCACGCACTGAAGAAAGTGAAGCAAACGCAGCTGCTATGGCAGCAGCTAAAGCAGCAGCAAACCGTAAATCTATGAAAAAAGCTGCTTAAGCAACACATTGACAGGGCAAGGCAAAACGTCTTGCCCGTTATATTTTTACAAAGGAAAAACAAATGTTCAATCAAAAATACGCCCCAACTAAGTTTGCTGATTTAGTCTTTCAAAACGACATTGCTAGAGCACGACTAGAAGCATATGCAAATGGAACATGCTGCGGAAACATATTGCTGCACGGACCATACGGCACGGCAAAATCTACAACAGCTTCCATTATTGCAGAGCAATCACGCCAGCAATTGGACTATGGTTTTGACGTGGGTGTTGATGTAATTGACTGTGCAGCATTTAATGACAAAACTTTGAATTTGATACAGCGAGGCTGGAACATGAGCAGCACTAAGTTTCCGTACGCAGTGCTTGACGAATTTGATGTGCTGAAGAAACCACAGCAATTCGAAGTGCGCGCATTTATGGAGAAAACAATTAAATTTGGTGGTTTGATACTGACAACTAATCATTTGCATGCAATTGATGGAGCAATACAGAGCCGTTGCGATTTAGTTGAATTGCCGCAGTTGCAGCCACGAAAAATGCTAGCGCAAGCACAAAGAGTATTAACAGCTGAAGATGTAGTGCTTGATGATGCGGAAGTGCTTGAAGCAATCAAGCCGTGTAAAGGTGACATACGCAAAATTGCTAAAGCAATTAGAAACAATTGTTGATGCAAGCAAGCGACTGTCAGCCGCATAACACCCAGCCATATCAATTCAACAAGCGCCGTTTTAAACGGCGCTTTTTTTGTATGTGTTAACGAGCGTTTGTCAAAAGTGTATGTTAACAGACACTTTGCAGAAGTGGCGTTTTACACAAGTTCAATCGCGCTACGCAGCTTGCTCTCGTTATAATCCAAATACCCTCGCACCGTTATTTGAGGCACAGCATCACGTTTAAAATCGTCATTGAATTTAGCTTTGCCCCTGTCGGCCTCCTTACCTCATTTTTAGGAAAGAAGGTGTCTACAAATTTAGGGGCTATTCAGCAAGCTCTACCAACTAACTCACATATTTTCGTCGAAAACTTACGACTTTGAAGGTTTGAGCTTAGTGCAAAATATAATTGACTGTGGAACAGGCAGGCATAGCGCATCAACAGCGCCGCTCAACAACCTCAGGTTTTCTGATTTATTCATGGTTTTGATTAAAAACATACGAATCTGTATGTGTTTAGAAGTAAATGAAAAATCGCTTGACTGCTGTAGATTGAAACATATTGTAAATACGAAATCACCAAGTTAGCGTGGAGCCAGGTAATGCTTAGAGGCACATTTTTCATAGCAATCATGCTTCTATCATCATGTAGGACTGATGGCATGCAGGCAAATAGAAGCTCAGCAGATATCGGTGATTTTTCTAGATTTCGTGAAGTCAAAAATATTAAACCAGAAAGCCATGCGTTTGTTTTAGACCCGGCTGGAAGCGGAGAAGTTGTTGAACGATTTTACATCGATGGGACTTCTTGTCAGAATGAAGACTGTCAATTCGGTTCAGTTCGTTCAGCTGTAGGCTCAAATATTTGGGACGATATTCGCCCTCGAAGTGTAACCTCTCCGAGGCAAGCATGGTATTCATTCGAGATATACTTTCCAGAAAATTTACCGTACGGACGAAATCAGCATCGTGGATCTTATCTCTTGGCTGAGTTCAAAGAGAGTAATGAGTGCGGCGGCTTCTATTTCGCCCACGTAAATGGCCACAGAGATGCCAATCTCTATCTTTACTTATCACGTTATACTGGACGTAAAGATGAACAGTTTAACGGAGCCCCTAACGAATGCTTAGGATATTTTGAGGGTAAAGTTGGAGAAATGGGTTCGCTTCTAGGGCGATGGAACAGATTCGAATATTTTGTAAGGTGGAGTGAAAATGACGATGGGCTAATAGAAGTCTATCGAGATAATGAATTGGTATTACACCGCGTAGGAAGGAACTGTGAAAATATAGAAAATTGTCGTTCGAGGAACATACATTACTACGGAATTTATAAGCCAAACAACAATCCGTTGAGTGCAGTTCTGCCAGCAACAGTCTACTACCGAAATGTAAGTATGGCGCAAAGTCGAGAAAACTTAACACGCTAAATCAGTTCAATTGCGTTGCGCAGCTTGCTCTCGCTAAAATCAATATATCGCATCGTCGTGCTTATGTCTTTGTGCCGTGCAAGTGCCATAATCACCCGCACATTAATGCCCTTATCAGCCAGTTCAGTTAAAAATTGCCTACGTCCGCTGTGGCTGCTGGCACCTTTTATGCCAGCAAGCGCGTAAAATCGTGCAAATAAGTTAACGATTGTCTGTGCACTAAATCCACCGCGCTTAGCGCTAAAAAACAGCTGTGCAGCGGGGGTAGTGGTGTGATGTGGGTAAACGGCTGCATATGACAAAAGCGCTTTTGACAAGCGCTTGCTAATGAGCACTGTATTTGCTTCGTCGCCCTTTGTTTGTCCTGCTTTCAAATAAACCGTGTTACGCACATCGCCGTTTGCGTCAAATACGTCACCAACTTTCAAAGCAGCAATCTCACATGCCCTAAGTCCTGCAAAAAAGCTAAATGCAAAAATTGCATGATTGCGGGTTTGATAGCGATGTGAATTGATAATTGCTGCTACGCGCTTTTGTTCTATTTGTGTAAGAAGCTTTGCTTGTTTCATGTATCACCTAAAAATGTGTTGTTTTCTTGTAATACATTGTAATTCCACACATTATTAGAAACGACCTAATAATGTATTCGAGCTAAGTTGTTGTGATTAAATGCTTATAAGTGAAGATGTTAACTATTATGTATTCTATAACATTTTCAGTTTCGTTGTTTTCTTTTTCTATAGTGTTGATTGTTCAGTTTTTAAAAGTTTTTTGGATGTTCGATATTTGATATTTTATGAAATTGATAATTTGTAAATTTTGATAGAAGTAGGATTAGCTACAAATCGCATTTGTAACCATTAGCGTTTCCGCTACCCACGTCATCAAGCTTAGCTGTGTTTCAGTGTCCGCAGTATCAAGCTGCTATGTGTTCAACAGCGCCATCGCCGTTACTTCTAAAAATCTTGTCATATTCAAAGCTGTCCAACTTTAGCAAACGACGCAACTGGTGAATGCTGCGGTATTTTGCTGCTGGAACGTTTGACGTGCTGATATGGGTTGCAGCTGTGAACAGCGTGCTGGAGCCTAATTTTTTGTATTCATGCAGCATATAGCCAGCAGCTGCATTGTTGTTCTGTACCAATCCAATATGCGTGTCCAAAAAACCCATCGTGTGCGTATCAAGCCCAGCCCATTGCTTGCGTGCCAATTTGCAAAACAGCAAAGAATCTGTGTTCGGTTTTGCCAGAAAATGATAATGCGTATTTTGCTGGCTGCTACCTTTGTGTAAAAACACAGCTCGGTTATGCCTAACATTGTTGTTTGTAACCGCATTGCCGTAATATGCCCTGTCCAAAGCACTAAAGTATTTACGCACCAGTTTTTCAGCCAACGTGTCGTGTATATTAAACCCGTCAGTAAATTTCAGTGTGCCAAATACCGTAAAACCTTTAGCAGCTACCCAATCTGTAAGTGCCAGCTGTTCTTGCTGCATCACATCTGCGCCTGCTGTGCAATTTTTACCATTGCAGCAGCTTCAGCTACTTCAACAATGTTATGTGATTGTAGCAAATAGTCGTCCAGGCGTGTAATAATTATTGCAAGCAAATTAATCTCGTCATCCAGTATCGCGCCTATTTGCTTACGCTTTAAAATCCGCAGCGCTCGCCTAACCTTAATGTAGTTCAAAAGCGTAATTGCTGCCGCAACGCTTAAATCGCCGCCTTTGTTTTTCTGCACAGCAAACCAGCTTTTGCTTCGTCCGCACCAAACAGTGCTAAACTCCTCCGCGTTATCTACAATATCAAAGCTGTGTAAATCCGTATAAATTGTTTCCATTAAAAGCATTTGTTTCCCCAAAAAGCCCACGCCAAATATTTCAGCGCCTTAACTTGTTAAAGTATTTATCATTTGTATGAATTGGAGAGCAAAAACGGCAGAAAAATTACAGTTTTTTAATTTGCCGTTTTGCTTGCTTCTTAGCCAAAGCGTCAACGTGTGGCTTTGCAATTCCTGCAAGCTGTTGGAGGCGCTGCAACTCTTTGGCTTTGGTTTTTTGGCCGGCTTTTGCTTGTAGTTTTTCAAGTTCCAAGTCCATTTCCTGCATCTGCATGTTCCAGCTGTCACTGCCAACATCACCAACGCGCGCAACACTCCAATCGTATTTGCCGCCGCCGTACAATTCTTCCGATTCAATTTCCGTTTCTAATTTCCCAACATTCGCAGCAAAAGCTTTTGCTTCGTCTGCGCTTAGCTGTTCGTCCATTTTTTTCATATCCGCCCCCCGCTGCTATTATTTATCATTAATGCAGTAATGAGTATTTATATGTGTGGTCGCTGGCTGACGTTGTAGGTTGCGGTTGAGGCTGGTGAGCTTGACGAAGCTGTTGAAAACGTTTTTAATTTCAAGAGTTCCAAACCACCCGCAACGCGGTCAATGAAGTAATAAATTATAGAGGTTCTCACAGGCACGTAATTTGATGTGTCGAAGAGAATTTACGCATTGTGTAAAAGTATAATGGAAAGAGCAAAACAACATGAGAATATTGCGGCAATTCACTAAGCTTTCTTCTGCACTTGTCCTTCTTAACTTGCTGTCACTGACTGCCTGCATGGAAGAGCAAGAGGGCGATGCACAGCAAGAAGATGCACGGGTGACACGGCACGCGGACATGCGGTTTGACCGCAATAACAATGGATGGGCGCGAGATGGCTGGACCAATAACCACAGCCCAAACCCGCATCAATTCAACATTGTATGTTCACCAAGTCCAGTACGTTACGGGAACTGTAGTGAAAGATTTGAAGTAAGAAATACAGATTGTGACCCCACTGATTGCCCGTTTCAGCGAAATCGCAGTGAAATTTCGATTGAACACGACAGGGTTCAGGCGCGTTTAAATGAAGACATTTGGTATGGGTGGAGCTTTTACAACGAAACTATCATTAATTCCGGTGGAAGCGATAAAATCAATTTCTATTTAAGTCAGTGGAAAGCGGACAACAACGCTGGCCCCGTAATTGCGTTCGCAGCAGTTAGAACGGACCATGCCCCGCGCGGAGACAAGACAATTGCCATACTGCTTGAAGATTTGGGGGCTCATCGAAGTAGGGCTTGGCACAAGGCAAATGATTTTGCCTATGTTTGCTACTTGTGGGACGCTGAAAGGGAAAAGGGGAGATGGGTTGATATTGTTCTGAACACAAATTTTGGAACGAACGATAATGGATACTTGAATGTTTGGATTAACGGAGAGCAACGTTGTTCGTATAAAGGTCTCATCACAATTACTCCGTTAGATTTCAGGTCAAACGGGGTGCAGTTTAGAGGGCCACGAAACAACCATGGCATATTTAATCACGGGCTGCGAAATTGGTATGAAAATCATCCTAACGAACCAGTTCCAACCTGGGTTGCTTACTACGATGAGTTTAGGGTTGGTTCATCGCGCGAAGAAGTTGATATCAGGTTGATTGAAGCACGAAACGGGGAAGCGGTTGATTAACTTTCCAACCGCATCGTCGCAAAGCAGTTGGCACGCGAAGAAAAGCATATTGAATGGTTGCGCAATAATTTGCCGCGCAGCAGGCAAGAGCGGAAATGTCAAAAACGTATATTGATGGTGCGAACTAAACTGCTGGTGGAGGCAAACAACTAGCTGTTCAAAATTCGCATTAATCCGTCTTCACCCAATTTATCTTCTTCAAACGCATCCAAAGCAAGCATCGTTATGTGTTCTGTTGGTGTGTAGTCGTTCTGTCCAACGCCTACAGCCGCCAGCAACGCCTTTTCGCTAAGCACACCAGCAAACAGCATTTTGAACGCTTTATCCGCAACGGTGCTGTTTCCAACATCCTTAGCGGGTTTTCTGTCAGGTTTTGGTTTTCTTCGCCTACGTCCTGCATGTAAATCTGCGTTCATTTGCGGACTTATTTTGCTATAATACCTATCGATTACTGCGGTGCTGTTACCCATTTGCTTAGCCAGTATGTGGTTGCTAATGCCTTTCTTTAAATCTGCATTGGCATAGTAATGGCGCCAGCTGTAAAGCGTGCGTGATTTTCCGTCACTGCTTTCAAGCATATTGTGCAAGGTAAGGAACGAGCGAAAATTACGGCTGAGATTGAATAAGTCAGCTTTTGCACTGCTTGGCGTTTTAAAAACCCAATCATCAACTTTTGCATCCAAAACCTCGTCAAATGTCATGTCAGCCAAGTCAGCATTCATTGCCCGTTGCCTGTCCAAATAATCTCTCGTTTTGTCCCGTGCAATTAGCTCACGTCCACCTGTTTTCCCTGACACATAAATATTTAAATACCGTTCGCCATCTTGCTCAAACCAACTCATGTTTTTCCACTTTAAACCCAAAGCTTCAGTGCCATGCCGCACACCAGTATTTGTCAAAAACAAAATGTAGTTTCGCAACACCATGCGCGTTTCAGCGGCTTTCTTGTTTGTTGTTTTTTTATGCCAAGTGCGCATCCGCCTGTATATAAATTCATACTCTTTTTTTGAGAATGAACCTCTGCTCTGTGTTTTGACGCCTTTGTTAAGCAGGGTGGGGCGTATTGCGTGCGTAATCCAATTTCGTAACATGGCTTCGTCAAACACTCTGTTTAGAGCACTGTTGTGCGTGTTAATCGTGCTGTGTGATGCTTGCCGCCCAAGCTTGTCCGTGCGCCACTTATCAAATTTCTGCAAATCATTAACTGTAATTGCAGCAACGTCCATGTTGCCAAAGTACGGAATTATGTAGCGATTAATTGCTGCGATATAATCTTTAAAAACCACACGCCCGCCGCCTGCATCCAATTCTTCTTGCATCCTGTTTCTTGTAAACAATGCAACACGGCGTAGTTTGCGTGTGCTTTCAGGCAAATTGTTCTGCTTGCGGAAATCTGCAGTGTAAAATTGCTTGAGCGCAAAGTCTTTTGCTGCTTCTAAATCCGTTGTTTTTGTTGAAAAGCGGTGCCATTCACCATTCTCTAATAACAGCCGCGCCTGCCAGCGTTTACTATTCGCACGTCTATACAGCGTAAGTTTTTCATTTACTTTTATCGCGGCTGTATCGTTTGCCATGCTTCAACCCACTGTTCTCAAACACTATGTTAAAACTACACTTATTGAACAGCACTTACGATAGTAAAAGTGTGCTACAGGTGTGCTACGCAAATTTTGCGGTAGGGATTTAGAAAAATACAATGAACCCAAGGGGTTAGTGGAGGCGAGTACCAGAGTCGAACTGGTCTACACGGATTTGCAATCCGCTGCGTAACCGCTCCGCCAACTCGCCGAAGCCAAGGGCCGTGTAACCCATGCCATTTCGTCGCGCAAGGAGGTTTGTTGTGCTGTGATGTGTTGCTGTGGCCGCGGTTCTGTGGCAAAACCGATTCAAGCAAACTAAACGAACGGGTTTATGCGATGAGCGATTTCACAACACGCCGCACAATGATGGTTGATACACAGGTCCGCCCGTCGGATGTGACCAAGTTTCCGATCCTTGAGGCGATGCTGGAAGTGCCGCGCGAATCCTATGTGCCGGACAGCAAGCGCGAAGAGGCATATATCAGCGAAAATGTGGTGCTGGGGGCGTCCCGTGTGATGCTGGAGCCGCGCACATTCGCCAAGCTTCTGGATGCGCTGGACATTGACCCTGACGAGGTGATTTTGGACATCGGGTGTGGGCTGGGATATTCAACCGCCGTGATTGCGCGGCTGGCCGATGCTGTTGTCGCAATCGAGGAAGACGCGGATATGGCTGCCGAGGCACAAGCGATACTGTCGGGCAACGATGTGGACAATGCCGCCGTGATCGAGGGTGTTATGGCTGATGGTGCCGCAAAACACGGCCCTTATGATGTGATTATTCTGGAAGGGGCGGTCGAGCAGGTGCCTGCAGCCATTCTGGAGCAGTTAAAAGAAGGTGGCCGGATCGGTTGCATCTTTATGGAGGACGCGCTGGGCATGGCGCGTATCGGATACAAGATAGATGGTAACGTGGCATGGCGGTTCGCATTCAATGCAACGGCACCAATTTTACCTGGGTTTGAGCGTAGTAAAACGTTTGTTTTATGACTTTTCGAACATTTCTGGTAGAATGGCACAATATAAACACAAGCATGAGGGTTCAACGTGGGCTATAGAGTGAAATCGATACTGGCGGTCACCGTCGCAATATTTGCATTTGTTGCATCCCCTGCCGCACGGGCAGAGACCCTGACAGATGCGCTGATTTCGGCATATAAGCATTCTGGTCTGCTGGATCAAAACCGTGCGTTGCTACGGGTGGCGGATGAGGATGTAGCGCAGGCTGTGGCCGCATTGCGCCCGGTACTTAGCTATTATGCCACGTCGCAGTATGCGAACTTCACAAATTCAAGTGGCGACCACCTGACGGCAAATGCCGGGCTGCAAGCCAGCCTGTTGTTGCTGGATGGTGGCAATTCGAAACTGGCGATCGAGGGGGCCAAGGAAACAGTTCTGGCCACCCGCGAGGGGCTGATCAATGTAGAACAATCCGTGCTGTTGCGCACGGTCACCGCCTATATGAATGTGCTGCGGGAAAACGAATTTGTTGCTTTGCGCCAAAACAACGTGCGCTTGATCGATGAACAATTGCGTGCCGCCGAGGACCGGTTCGAGGTGGGCGAAGTGACCCGCACCGATGTGTCACTGGCAGAATCGCGCCTTGCGCTGGCCCGGGCAAATCTGGCCACCGCCGTGGGTAATCTGGCCCGTTCGCGCGAAGAATATCGTGCGGCTGTCGGCACATACCCTAAATCCTTGCGCCGTGCGCCCAAGGCACCGGCAACGGCCCGCTCGCTCGAGTCGGCCCGCGCGATTGCCTACACCACGCATCCCTCAATGAAACAGGTGCAACACGACATTGCTGCCGCTGAAATTGGTGTGTTGCGGGCTGATGCGTTGATGAAGCCGGCGCTTTCGCTGAAGGGAAGTCTGGATTATGACAATATGGGGACTGAATCCGCCACAATCGGGCTGGAGCTGGGCGGCCCAATTTATCAGGGCGGCAAACTGAGCTCGCTATATCGCCAATCGGTCGCGCGGCGTGATGCAACACGGTCCGGACTGCACATCACCCGTCACGAAGTGGCACAGGGTGTTGGCAATGCCTGGGCTTTGCTGGCTGTATCACGGGCGACACTGGAAGCGAGCATCCGCCAGATTCGCGCGGCCCGCGTTGCCTTTCTCGGGGTGAAAGAAGAAGCGACACTGGGCGCACGCACCACATTGGACGTGCTGGATGCCGAACAAGAGTTGCTGGATGCCGAAGCCAACCGAATTTCCGCTATCACCGACCAATATGTTGCAACATATTCGCTATTATCCGCGATGGGACTGTTGACGGTTGATCACCTGAAACTGGGCATCAGAACCTATGATCCAGCGGCCTATTACAACGCTGTGCGCACGGCTCCGGCCGATAGCACACAGGGCAAACGGCTGGATCGTGTGCTGCGGGCACTGGGAAAAGAATAGAATTTATCCTAAGTGTTGTGCGGCGCGTGCCTTGGCGCTATTGTTTAGGCGAGGCTAAATCGGGAATCTATAATGTCTGAACCTGTATCCAATGCGGAAATCGAGGATGTGCTGTCGTCTATCCGGCGGCTTGTGTCGAACGATGTTGCGGAATCGCAAGATGCTGTAGCGGATGAGCCCGCCGCAAAGCTGATTTTGACTGCGGATTTCCGCGTTTCCGAGCCGGATGATGCGCCTTCCGAAGAGGATATAGCGCAAGACGCAAAGGTGTCTGAAACAGAGCCCCCCGAAACGGAGGATGACGCCCCGCTCGAGTTTCACCACACCGTGCGCCCCTCAGAAGAGGATACGCAAACAGCGCAAGCTGATGAACCGGATCAAGCAGATACCAACGAGGTGTGGCAGGATTTGGCAGAACAGGCCGAAGATGCCGCGCTGGATGATGATGACACAACGCCATCCCTTGAAAGCACCATCGCAGATCTTGAGGCAGCAATTGGCCAGCAAGATGGCGAGTGGGAGCCGGATGGCAGTGACTTTGAGGAAGATGCCGACGCCGAAGAGGTGATGTCAGAGCCGGTTCAGGACTGGATCGATGGCACGGCCCAAGAGGTTGGTGCCGGGAGTGCTGCGGCTGCTGCACTTGAAGATGAAGCCGAGGGCGCCGATCTGTTCGGCGCCGAGGAATGGGTGATCGACGAAGAAACCTTGCGTGACATGGTCAGCGATATCGTGCGTCAGGAATTGCAGGGTGCGCTGGGCGAACGGATCACCCGCAACGTGCGCAAACTTGTGCGCCGTGAAATCAACCGCGTGCTGGCCGCACAAGA
>JAFLKA010000505.1 GCA_022712735.1 Marinosulfonomonas sp.
ACAGATATCCACTCAGGTGAACATGGTTTCGCAAAGCTGGGACGGGAAGCGGGTGTATTACACCAGCTCGCTGCTGGGCAACTGGGACAAGAAGGGGGCCGATGATGCGCAGTATCTAAAGGCCTTTACTTGGAACGGCACCGAACTGGTGGCGGATTTCGAGCTGGATTTCTATGAACTAAAGCTTGGTCGTGCACATCTGATGCGGTTTGGCAGCTCCTCGCTTTATAGCTCGTAAAACACTCTGCATGGGCTGGAACTACTCCGGCCCGTGCGCCTTATTTCGGGGGGGACCATGCATAAAAAATTCATAGCATCAGTGATTGCAATCGTGATCGCCGCAGGGGGCTTTGCGATCTATGCAAGCAATCAGACTGAGGATCACGCATCGATTGCCGCGCTGTTTCCCATGGGCGAGGATTTCGATTTTACTCCGCCGGTTTCGGGCAGCTATAAACTGAACACTCTGAAACCGGCACCTGACGGGTCCGTGCTAACAGCCGCTGGGGCCAAACAGGAATTATCCGACGTATTGGCCGGCAAGGTTTCCCTTGTCAGTTTTGTCTATCTGATGTGTGGCGATGTGAACGGCTGCCCGCTTGCCACTTCGACCTTGTTCGACATTTACGACACCAGCATGCTCGCCCCAGTTTTGCATGAACATGTGCAACTGCTGACCATCAGTTTTGATCCGGACCGCGATACAGTCGAGGCAATTCGATCGTTTTCCTACCCGATTTTACAAGACGATGAGGCCGATCAAAAAGTTGTCTGGCGTGTATTAACCACAGAAAACCAAGCGGCCCTGAAACCTATTCTAGACGGGTTTGGCCAAGTCGTTGACCGATCAAATGACGAGGACCGGTTGAACCATTTGCTGCGGATGTTTCTGGTCGATCGCAAGGGCAATATCCGCAATATTTACGGGCTGGGCCTGATTGATCCCCGCTTGTTGATGACCGATATTGAAACGCTGTTGCTAGAGGATGGAACCCTATAATCCATGCGCCGGTTTGCCAAAATAACCCTGTTTGCATTGAGCGTGTTGATAGCGCATCCCGTGTCTGCCCAAACCTGTTCGGCAGACAGCAAAAACTGGGCCGATCAGGCGTTGCTGCGTAGCGTGACAAAGCAACTTGGCCTACCCGATACGCCGCATCCGGCAGACAACCCGCCAACCGTTGAAAAGATAGAGCTTGGGCGAAAACTGTTCTTTGATCGACGGCTGTCTATCAACCAGACCATGTCCTGTGCGATGTGCCATATTCCGGAACAGGGGTTCACAGCCAATGAATTGAGAACGGCCATCGGGGTGGAGGGGCGCAGTGTGAAACGCAACTCCCCAACAGTTATGAATGTCGGGTTTCTGGATGTGCTGTTTCATGACGGGCGGGATTTTTCGCTGGAAACCCAGTATATCGCACCGCTGACATCGCGGGTTGAAATGGCCAACCCGTCCGCAGGATTTGTGGTTTCAATGCTGAATGATCTTGAGGAATATCAGCCCCTGTTTAATGCAGCTTACGGCGCACCGGCATCGCTTGACCGGATCGGCATGGCGCTGGGCAGCTATCAGCGCACGCTTGTGGCGGCTGATACGGCGTTTGACCGCTGGTATTTCGGGGGTCAGCCAGGTGCGATGACAGCACAACAAATTCGGGGTTTTGATCTGTTCGATGGCAAAGGCGGATGCACATCTTGCCATCTGATCGAAGAGGGGTATGCGATTTTCACTGACCAGTTATTTCACGACACAGGGTATGGCTGGCAGCGTGAACAAGAACGACAAAATCCGCCAAAAACTGTTCCAATAGAATTGGCGCAGGGGGTGTTTGTGGATGTCGATTTTAGCGTCGTGCAATCTGTTGGCTTACAAAAACAGTCCGACCTTGGCCGCTATGAGGTGACCGAAGCACCCGAAGACCTGTGGAAAATACGAACGTCGCCTTTGCGCAATGTCGCGCTAACGGCACCTTACATGCATGATGGTAATTTAAGCAGCTTGCGGGATGTGATCGAGTTTTACAATCAGGGTATTCAAAATCACCCGCAACAAGACCCGCGCATACAACCGCTGGGTTTGAGCAACGATGACATCAATGATCTGGAAGCATTTCTACACAGCCTAACGGCATCAAACATTGACTGCCTGATATCCGAGGCACGGGTTTCACCCCCTGATAATTTCTAAGGAGCCATCAAAGGTTCTGTCAAAACTACCCTTTCATCAACGCATCGATCGCTTTCAATCGCGCTAACATTTCCGCCATCTGGTCCAGCGGCACCATGTTGGGCCCGTCGCTGGGTGCGTTATCAGGATCGGGGTGTGTTTCGACAAACACCGAAGCGCAGCCAACAGCCACCGCCGCGCGCGCCAATGGTGGCACATATTCGCGCTTGCCGCCGCTTGATCCGCCCTGCCCGCCGGGAAACTGCACCGAGTGCGTCGCGTCATAAACCACCGGATAGCCGGTTTCGGCCATGATAGGCAGACTGCGGAAATCACTGACCAGCATGTTATAGCCAAACGATGTGCCGCGATCCGTCAGCAGGATGCGTTCATTGCCAGTGCTGGCCACCTTATTGGCCACATTCCCCATGTCATTGGGTGCCAGAAACTGGCCCTTTTTGATGTTAATCGCCGCACCCGTTTCACCAGCTGCCAGCAACAGGTCGGTCTGGCGGCACAAAAATGCAGGGATCTGGATGACGTCCACGGCCGCCGCTGCCACCGCACATTGTTCCACGTTATGCACATCCGTCAGGGTGGGGCAGCCCAGTTCAGCACTGATTTTCGTAAGGATCGTCAGACCTTCGTCAATGCCCAAGCCGCGCTTGCCCGCTAGACTGGTGCGGTTGGCTTTATCGAAACTACCCTTGAACACAAACGGGATGCCAAGATCGGCACATGTTGCCACTAGGCTCTCGGCGATCTGGCGGCTGTGATCCAGCCCTTCCAATTGGCACGGGCCCGCGATCAGCACAAAAGGCGCGTCATTGGCGAATGTCACCTGCCCAACATCAACGGTTTTCATTCCTCGCCCCTTTTCTTCAGCTCATCCTCGATCCGCGCCACATCGACCGGATTGTTCAATTCCCAGAACACTGTGCCACAGGCTTCTACCTCGACACAGCGCACCTTTACGCCGCGTTGCAGGAACCGCAGTTGCTCCAGCCCCTCCAACTGCTCCAGCTCGCAAACTCCCCAGTCGTGATAGGCTTTCAGGGTTGCAGGCCGATACGCATAGGCGCCCACATGGTGAAAGACCGGTGTTTCGGTTTCAGCACCATAACTGTCATCGGTATAAGGCACGACCTCTTTTGAAAAATAGAGCGCGTCTCGGTTGGCATCAAACACCGCCGTTGTGCCCCCGACTCGGCCATTGCGGCGATCCTCGCGCAAGTTTGCTAGCATCTCGCCATCACAACGCAACACCGGTGTTGCCATCTGCACATCTGGATTGGCATGCATCTCATCAATCAGTGCCGATAAAAACCACGGCGGCGTCAGCGGCGCATCGCCTTGCAGGTTCACAACGATATCCGGCAGGCTTTCCAGATGGCGCAGACTGTCGGCCACCCGTTCGGTCCCATTGGCGCAATTCTCGCCAGTCATCAATACCTTGGCACCAAAGCGTTCCGCCTCACGTGCAATGCCCGCGTCATCGGTGGCGATGTAAACCTCGGCCACACCGCCCACTTCTTTGGCCGCCAACCAACTGCGTTCAATCAGCGATTTCGCAACACCCGTCGCCCCGACCAAAGGCGCAAGCGGTTTGCCCGGATAACGGGATGATGCATATCGGGCGGGGATAACGATGATCACTTCATTGTTCATACCCCTGTGATGGTCGATCTGGGCA
>JAFLKA010000503.1 GCA_022712735.1 Marinosulfonomonas sp.
TCGACAAGGGTCTGGCCCGATTTGTCATCCGCCAGCTTGCGGGTGTCCGAGACCGTCAGTACGGCAATGCGCACGGGGATGAATTCTTTTTCAGAGTTTGACATATGGTCCTCTTTTATATTTCCAACCCGCTCATCGCTCTAGCGAAGAAAGCCGTAAGGCTTGATGTGCGACGGGGCCCTAAACCACATACCCGATATCGCAAACACCTGTCATGTCCTACATCAAGAAACCGTATATCTGCCCGATATAGTTAACAAACCCCGCCGCGCGCTGCCTTAACGGGGGGAAACCCCTAATTTAGACATATGGGATTCATATGCAATTCATATGGTTTTCATATTCCGTAAATCGCCGGATTGCCCTTGTTTACCTTTGATTCGCGTGGGTTTGGTAAAACTCGGCCCAGACACCCGCCCCACTCGTTAACCCAGCCGCGCCTTCAAGTTCAGCAAATCCGCCCAAGCCTCGCGTTTGGCATGGGGCGAGCGCAGCAAATACGCCGGATGAAACATCGGCAACGCAGGCCGTCCCAGCACCTGTTCCCAGTTGCCCCGCATCCGTGTGATCCCCTTGCGCCCCAGCATCGCCAGACAGGAAATATTGCCCATCAGCACGATCAGATCCGGCGCGACCAATTCGATATGCCGTTCCACGAACGGACGCAGCATAGCGATCTCTTCTGGCGACGGATCACGGTTCTGCGGCGGTCGCCATGGCAGGATATTGGTGATGTAAACACTGGCCGCAGGCTCCGGCCCCGCGCGGCCCAGATCAATCGCCGCCAGCATCCGGTCCAGCAACATTCCGGCCCGCCCGACAAAGGGTTTGCCCTCGCGGTCCTCGTCCCGCCCGGGCGCTTCGCCAATGATCATCACACGGGCCTGCGGGCTGCCATCGGCAAACACCAGATTGCGCGCCCCGCGCTTTAATTCACACAGCTCGAACGCCGCCAACGCCGCCTCAAGCCCGGCCAAATCAGCCGCCCCTGCCGCCGCCGCTTTGGCCACCGCCACCGCATCAACCTCGACCATCGGAATGGGCGCAGTAGCGGGCTTGGCTTTGGCCACTTTGGGCTTGGGCGCCTCCGCCACCAGCTCATACCGATCAATCGGCTCATCCCCGATCGCCTCATCAGCGCCCAGCTCGACCTGCCACTCCAGCGCGGCTTTGGCCTCATAATATTGTTCAGCAGAATCCATAGCGCCAAGCTATGCCCGTTCCGGCATAAGGTAAATGCCTTGCCGCACAGCCACAGCTTTTCTATAAGCAGGAAAATAAGGACAGCTGCCTATGACCTTCAATGCAAAACACCTGCTTGGCATCGAGCACCTAACCCCCGATGAAATAACCACAATTCTGGATTTGGCCGACCAATACGTCGACCTGAACAGACGCCAAGTGAAGCATTCCGACACGCTGGCAGGTCTAACCCAGATCAATATGTTTTTTGAAAATTCGACCCGCACGCAGGCCAGTTTCGAGATCGCAGGCAAGCGTCTGGGTGCGGATGTGATGAACATGGCGATGCAGGCCAGTTCCATCAAAAAGGGTGAAACCCTGATTGATACCGCCCTGACCCTGAACGCCATGCACCCCGATTTGCTGGTGGTGCGCCACCCGCATTCCGGTGCCGTTGACTTGTTGGCGCAAAAGGTGAATTGCGCGGTGCTGAACGCCGGTGACGGCACCCACGAACACCCGACGCAGGCCTTGCTCGACGCGCTGACCATCCGCCGCGCCAAAGGCCGTTTGCACCGCCTCAGCATCGCCATTTGCGGCGACATTGCCCATAGCCGCGTGGCCCGTTCCAACATCCTGTTGCTGGGCAAAATGGAAAACCGCATCCGCCTGATCGGCCCGCCCACGTTGATGCCCTCGGGGATCGAGCATTTCGGCGTCGAGGTGTTCGACGACATGCGCGAGGGCCTAAAAGACGTCGATGTGGTGATGATGCTACGCCTGCAAAAGGAACGCATGGATGGCGGGTTCATCCCCTCTTCGCGCGAATACTACCACCGCTTTGGTCTGGACCCCGAAAAACTGTCCCACGCCAAACCCGACGCCATCGTCATGCACCCTGGCCCGATGAACCGAGGGGTCGAGATTGACGGCACCTTGGCAGATGACATCAACCGCAGCGTCATTCAGGAGCAGGTCGAGATGGGCGTCGCCGTGCGCATGGCCGCAATGGATTTGCTGGCACGCAATTTGCGGGCCCCAAAACAGGAGGGCGTTTATGTCTGACACCAATAACGAACAAATCATCCAATCCATCACCGCCAGCCGCGCCGCCTATAACCGCGAGCATGTGGTGCTGTTTTTCATCGGGGCCGCCCTGATGTATGGGGTGCTGTGGGCCGTCGGAAACCCGTTCCCGTGGACCGGCATTGTCGGGGCCATTTTCGCTATTTTCATCCGCTGGATTTATGTGGCAAGCGAGGCGATGGACGTGGTCTGGACCCTGACCGACAAACGCCTGACCGGCCCGTCTGAGCGCTCGATCCCGCTGACCAGCATCAAACACGCCCGCACCCTGTTTTCCGCCGTGCAGGTCATCACCCACACCGGCGATAAATACATGTTGAAATATCTGGCAGACCCCGAGGCGATGGTCGATGTGATCCTGAACGCACGCGATCAGGGGATGACATGAGCATTGCCCCCACAGGTTGGGAAGACATATTCGAGCCGGACGAAGTCCTGCTGTGGCAGGGTCGTCCCGACACCGCTATCGTTTGGCAAAAGCGTCATATCCTGCCCGTGGTGCTGGGACTAAGCGTCGCCTGCATCGGGATCATCTGGATTTTCCTCACCCCGCTTAGCAATGGTTATACCGTCATCATGGGGCTGGTTTTGCTGCTGCTGGCGGCGTTTCTGGCCATCGCTCCATCTGTTATGGCCTCGATGGTGCGCAAGGCGTCGTGGTATTCGCTGAGCAACAAGCGTGCCTTTATCGCCATGCATCGCGAGCAGCTTGGCCGCAAGCTGACCGCCTATGTGATCGAGCCGGATTTTGATATCAAGTTCGACGGCAAAGACCCCGCCACCATCATGTTCGCCATTGAAATCCGCCAGCCCGGCAATGCATCCTATTTGACGAAAATCAGCTTTGACCGGATTGCAGACGGGCAACATGTGTATGATCTGATGCGGGCCATTCAGGAGGGTAAAGCATGAGCACTCCATCCGGCTGGGAAGGCATACTGGACGCAGACGAGGAAATCCGCTGGCAGGGACGGCCCGACGGCGCGATGGTCTGGAAACCCTCGAACTTTATCACCATCCTGTTCGGGTTGGCCTTTTCCGGCTTTGCATTGTTCTGGATGATCATGGCCGCGTC
>JAFLKA010000457.1 GCA_022712735.1 Marinosulfonomonas sp.
GCCCTGCATGGCGCAAACCAGTATCAGCTGACCTGCGCCGATTTCACCAATCATCTCGCCATCTACCGTAACGGATGCTTCGCTCACGCGCTGGATCAAGGCTCTCATGCCAATTCCTTGGCCCATGGCGGGTTCGCGCCGTTGCGTGACACCGTAATGGACGCAGCACGGTTGGCGAGGGTCAGGGCGATGGTTAGCGCTGCTTCATTGATGGTGTCCAATGCGGTTTTGGTCAGCATATCCAGCTGATGCAGCGCCGCTAATATCCCTGCGTTAAACGTATCACCCGCGCCAACCGTATCGACAACCACAGCCTTTGTTGCAGGCACAAATACCGTGTGCTGCGCGCTGTAGGCGGTCGCCCCCTTGGCGCCTTCGGTGATCAGAACCAGTCTTGCGCCAGCGTCAAGGAACCCATGTGCCAAATCTGCCGGATCATGTGCACCTCGCAACCAGTGCAGGTCCTCGTCCGACAGTTTGATGATATCGGCCAGCACCAGCATCCGTTCAATGCGGGCGCGATAGCTGGCCTCGTCTGTGATAAAACCGGTGCGGATATTCGGGTCAATCATGGTGACGCGGGCAGGGGCCTCGCGGGTCATCAATGCTTCGTATGCAGTGGCGCAGGGCTCGGCCACCAGTGAAATACCGCCAAAGAATAGCGCCTGCGTGGTGTCGGGCAGGGCGGGGATGTCGTCCGTGTCCAGCATCCGTCCGGCGGTGCCCTCGTCATAAAAGGCGTATTGCGCTTGCCCGTCCACCAGCCGCACAAAGGCCAATGTGCATGGACGTGCGCTGGTGATGGCAAAACGGCTGTCCACACCGCTGGCCCGCAAGCTACCCCGCAGCATATCGCCAAAGAAATCCGAAGACAGCCCGCTGAAAAACCCGACAGACGCGCCAAGCCGCCCCAAGGCGATCGCGGTGTTGAACACCGCCCCGCCGGGTACGGGCATGAAGCCGCCATCATTGGGCAGCATGTCGATCAGGGCTTCGCCGCAACACAGGATTTTCGGCATGGTGTGTCCTTACTGGTTGGTGGCGATCAGATAGCCGATGACGCCCGCAATGATGGCGACGGTTATCACCGCAAAGGTGATTTTCCACGCGGAATAGGGCCGTTGCCCCTGCACCATCCCCGTGCGCCCGTTGACCACAAACCGAAAGGTTTTACCGCGGTATTTATAGGCCGCCAGCCACACCGGCAGCAGGATGTGTTTGAAGGTTACATCACTGATCGCGGTGTCGATGTTGCTGATCCTTTGGCGATCACCGCCAATGTCGAACTTCACGTCGCGCTCGATCATCCTGTCCATGATGGTGCGGGCCTCTTGATAGCCATCGGCCAGCTCAACGGTGTAGCCCTCGGCGCGAAAACCGGCCAGATATTCGGGGCGGTATGGCTCTAGTTCAGATAAATCCCAAGGGCCAAGCGCGTCGGTGAACCGCTTGGGCAAGGATTTCGAGGCCAACACCAGCACATCGTCAAAAAACCGCGCCACACGGCCTGAAACGATGCGCCAGCGGATTTTTTGCACCCTTTGCTGCACCCGTTTACCATCCCGCATCACCGTGCGGGTCTCGTAATATACAGTGCCGCGCTGGCCGGAATAGCGGCTTTTGGTGTCGGCGTCATAGGTCCAGTAAGGCACATAAATACCCTGCAATTTCCGCCCCTTACGCGCATATTGCTTGACCCCGTTCGGGGCAAACCACAGAGCGCCCAGCCAATCGCCAAGGGCGCCGCGCGCGGCCCGCTCATCCATCGCAAAGGGCAGCAACGCCTTTGGCTTGATCTGGCGCAGGGTGCCGGTGTCGGTGACCACGGGGGTGGCGCAAAACGGACATTCGGCAGCGTGGACTTCGGCATCAAATTCGAATTTGGCGGCGCAGTTGGGGCATTGCGCCACGCGGGTCTCTTCGATCTCGGCCTCGGGCAGATGCGCGTCCAGTGCGGCGCGGAAATCCAGCTCGGTGATGGCGTGGATATGGTGCGCGCCATCGCCCTCGATGACTGCCTCGTTGCCGCAATGGTCGCAAACCAAACGCCCTTGCCCCGGGGCAAAGCGGTAATCGGCACCGCATTGCCCGCAAGGGAAACGGTGCTCCTCGGTGACATTTGGCGTCAGGTATGGATCGGGCGCATTGGCCATTGGTATTACGCCCCGGGTGGTGGGGGTGGCATGATGGTGAACAGCGTTGCCAGCTCGTCAATATCCTCGGCCGTTTTCCAGCCGTCTTGACCTGCCGCCCAAACGAATGTTTCGCGGGTGAGTGACCCGTCCATCAGCATCCGCCCCATATCGGCGCGTGAATACGGGCCTTTGGTCTGGGTGCCATCGGCAACATGCCAGACTTTTTCGACGCTTGGCGGTGGAGGCGGCGGCGGGGCCGCGGCAGCCGGTTGCGGGGCAGCACCCCAAGGGCCGGTTTGTGCGGCCATCTGGTTTTGCATCGTTTGGGCCATCGCCATGCCCATCCCCATACCCAGACCAGCGCCCATACCGCCCCCGCCATTCGGGTTTCGGGCGGCGGCTGTCATCGCTTCGGCGGCGGAATACTGGGTGAAACGGCCCAGATCACCGGCCAGCCCCATGGATGTGCGTTTGTCCAAGGCTTCTTCTACTGCGGGCGGTAGCGAGATGTTCTCGATGTACAGTTCGGGCATCGACAGACCGTATTGCTCCAGCACGGGCGCAACCTGTGTCACAACCAGTTTGCCCAGATCGGCTGTGTTGGCCGCCATGTCCAGCACCGGAATGCCACTGCTGGCAATCACGCGGGAAAACTCCTGCACGATGATGTTGCGGATCTGGTAGCTGATTTCATCCATGGTGAATTCACCGTCGGTGCCGACGATTTCGGTCAGGAAGCGGGCCGGATCGGTGACCTTGATCGTATAGGTGCCATAGGCGCGGATACGCACCGGCCCGAATTCGGGATCACGGCAGATGATCGGGTTTTTGGTGCCCCATTTCAGGTCGGAGAAACGGGTGGTGTTGACGTAGTAGATTTCCGATTTGAACGGCGATTTGAAGCCATGATCCCAGTGTTGCAAGGTCGTCAGGATCGGCATGTTGTTGGTTTCCAGCATATATAGGCCGGGGGTGAACACATCGGCCATCTGGCCCTCGTGGACAAACACAGCGGCTTGCCCCTCGCGCACAGTCAGCTTGGCACCGTATTTGATCTCGTGATCTTCGCGCTCGAATCGCCAGACCATTGTGTCGCGGCTGTCGTCAACCCAGTGGATCACGTCGATAAATTCGCCGGTTAGAAAATCAAGAATACCCATGGTTATGTTCCTTTTAATACAGAGGTCATGTTGCGCCCCCCAATAATTCATCAACGATTGTCTCGACGATTGGCCGTGCTTCGCGCGGGGTCATACCGACATGCAGGCGGCGATCATAGAGTATCCGTAACAACAGTTCGTCGTGTCGTGTAAGCAGGCCGAATTCCTCGTCATCATTAAAGATCGAGGGGCGGGCGTTGGGGCTGTCATTGGCAAGGCCAAGCCCCTGCGCCAGTTCCTCGTGGATGCAGGACAGGCGCAAAAGATCGGGGTGCTCACCACGAATAACCGCAACCGCTTTGGCGTATGTCGACGTTTTGGTGTCGTTGGAAAAAGCAAAGACCAGACACAGGGTTGAACGCGACATATCCGTGACGGCGCGCACAGAAATATCGCCAATGCCCGGGGCCAGAGTTTTCAATCGCGGACCGGCCGCGCGGCGTTCGTCCTCATTCAGGATCAACACGTTGTAGTTGGCCAGCCCGTTGGTCAGCCGGATAGGAACGCCGGTAAGACGCGACAGCCGTTTAACATAAGCGCTGATTTTGGCACGGTCCCTGGTGCGTTGAGCCAAGGGAATGGATGGGCCGAATTCGATCTTCATCCGGATCGGTTGGTCCCACCGGCGCAAACGACTTTCGGTTTCTCTTGCCACCAGATGCCCGTTTGAAGTTGTGTATTCGTCAAACAGGGCAACGCGGATGAAATTATCCACCAGATTACGTTTGGAAAAGGGAACATCAGGGCCGCCGCCATCAACTCGCAATAACCCCCGCACCAACAGATCGGCCTGCAATCGGGATAGATGCTCCGACATCTTCCGGCTGACTTCGGACTGCGGGGCAGCCACGGGTTTGGGCGATTCTGGCCGCGAGATAGGGGGCGGTGACACTGGCGAAGGAGTGGGCTGCGGCGCGTCGCACCCGGCCAGTGCGATCACACTGGCCGACACAAGTGCCATCAATCGTTCATGTATATTCGCCATTACCTGCTGATCCTGCCCTTATTCGCTACCCAGCACGCCACCGGCAGTGTCACCCACCTTGTCGCCACGGGCCGAGGCCGAGGCAAGCGTGGTTTTCAACTCGGCCTCCATCTGCTTCAGCTCGACTTCGGCAGCGGCGCGTTTGGCTTTGCCCTCATCCGCGATGCGCAAGCTGTCCTCGATCGTGGCGATCAATTCGGCGTTGGCGGTTTTCACCGCCTCGATGTCAAACACCCC
>JAFLKA010000335.1 GCA_022712735.1 Marinosulfonomonas sp.
TGCTTGATGCGTTCCTGCATCATGCGCATATCCATGTTCATGGAGTAATCTTCGGTGATGCTTTCGCGGGTCACGTCATTCAGGTTGGTGCCTATGCGACCGTCATGAAACCAGTTGGCTGCAGTGGTGGTGTTCACCAATGTTGGCGTGTTGCGGAACCCTTTGGAGCCTGGATAGGCCAGCGACAAAGCTGTGTTTTCACCAAAGCCAAACTCTGGCTGGTGGCAGCTGGCACATGAAATCGCCGCGTCACCCGACAGACGAACGTCAAAAAACAGACGCTTACCCAGCGCCGCTTTGGCCTCGTTTATTTCAGGGCCTACGACTGGCCCCAACGCCGCGCCGTCAGCCATTATCGGACCCGCAAGCATTGTGGCGCACATCAGTGCCGCCCCAAATGTTGCTGTTCCGCTTTTGAACCGAGATATCTTCATTGATCTCCCTTTCTTCATTTGGAAATTAAAATCCGACTCGAGGAACCCGAGCCAAATCGCCGTCTTGGACAGAACGTCGCAGGACAAGGGGGGGCGCGTCATTGACGGCTATCAAGATTTTAAAAAATCGGATTGTTTTTGCGGGTTATTTACGTTTTAGCCTGATTTTACAGGCTAAAACGTTTGCGCGTGCGCCATACAAGGATCAAAAACAGCAGACCTGCAAGCAATGCAGCGGCGATTGCAATCCCTAGTGTTTTGGTCGGATTTTCGGTTGGCTCCAGCAAAATCCAATACCACGAGGTAAAGCTGTTGCGGATACCGGCCTCGCCGTTCAGCCCGTCCCAGCTGGCAAATGCAATCGGGGTATAGACCCCTTCGGAAAACTGCAAATCCTCGGCGGCATCGGTTTCCAGCGGACGACTGAACACAACCTGCCAGCGCCCGTCTTTCCATTCGCCTGTGGCTGTCAAAGCAGAACTGTCATCGCGCACAGCTGGCGCTTTGTCCAACCCCTTGGCGTCCATAATCACGGCGGATTCATCTGCCGCCGGTTCAACCGATGGCGCTGTCCAAACCCACATGTTCACGGGGTTCTTTTTGTCGCCTTGGCGGAAATAGGGTTTTTCGTTGGTGCCCGACAGGGCCGCCGGAATTTGCACCGCAATGGCGTCGCGTGTGGCCTCAACATCCTCCAGCGCATATTCCCGCTCAAGCTCCGATCCGGGCACCGAATAGGTGCGGTCATCCACATCGACCCGCAGGACGATATCGCTGTCATTATAGAGAGCGCGCACGGTGACGAATTCCGTCAACGAGGTAAACAGGCGCGGCTCTTTGATCACATTGGGCGCCATATTGAATGTCATCGCCGGTGCTGCATCCCACGCGGGGTCCGCCGGATCGCTGGGCAGATCGCCATCAACGCGCACCGCTTTGATCACGGATTCGCCCTTGGATACCGGTGTCGCATTACCCTGCAGGGTGACCGCGTAGTTGGCGATGGCCCAGCGGGTCTCGACATCAAGTGCTGTGGTGTGTTCAGGCATCGGCGAGGACGGAATACCGACAGACAGACGCTGGAAAATATCCTGCGTGTCCATCGTTACCCGCCAGCTTTCGGGGTGGGTCAGATTACGCGGCCAGATGCGCGCACCGGCGTCATCGGCCAGACGTTTGCCCGAGGTGATGTTGCCACGCCCCTCATTGCCGTGACACTCGGCGCAGATTTTCAAAAACTGTTTCTGGCCCAGCGCCAGCATTTCCGGCGTGGCGGGCGGCATCGCGCCCATCTCAATCGGGCTCAAACCCAGATCTTCGGCGCTTTCGCCATCCCAATAGCCCATGACCTTGATCTTTTCGATCAGCGCATCGATTTCGGCATCCGTCAGCAGTTCTTTCCAGCCCGGCATCGCGGTGCCGGTCAACCCGTCGCGGATGGTGGTGCGCAGGTCGGCATCGGTAGGGAATTCGCTATCAGAATCCGTGGTCTTATATTTGAACAACCCAAGAGTAAAATCACGCGGGGCCGGATACATATATTCGGCCGCAACGCCCAGACCATCGCCATCTTCACCGTGGCATTGCGAACAGCGCTTCATGTAAATCGCGTCAACCACATCCTCGGACAGGACCCCACCGGCATCAACCGCAGCAGGCTCAACGGCCCCCTCGGTCTTCTCCTCCAACTCCCACGAGCGTGGCTCAAGGCCAGTGTAATCATAGAGGAACGAAATGATCTTCCAGACCTCGTCCTCGTCCAGTATTTCCTCCCAAACCGGCATGGCGGACGCCCAAGGCGTGCCCTCGCGTGGCAGGCCCGGCCCGCCTTTGGTGATGCGCCAGAACAGGAAGGATTCCTGCAACTGGGCGATCATACCGACGTCCTGAAAATTGATCGGCCGCGGGTTGAAGGTTTTGGCGAAATGCCCGTCGCCATCCAGCGTGTCGCCGTGGCAGTAGATGCAGTTCTTATAATATAGCTCGGCACCCTCGGCGACGATTTCAGCGTATTCATCAGACGCCTCGTCAAACTCTTCGCGGTAGGGGTTTTGCAATCTCAGCAAATCATAAGTGTTGCCATAGGCCTTCATGCTGGAGGGCGGCGCGGGGTGAACCGTGCGCAATTCCAGCGGTGATGTGACCGAGGGTTTCACTGCACCATATGTCAGAAAGCCGACACCACCCACCACGGCCACAAAGGCTGCAATGCGCGGCAGCAGCATTTTGGGCGACCCGAACAGTGCCAACAGCGGGGCGAAAAACGTCGCCGCGGTTTTGTTGTCAAACGTCACCACCAGCAACATCGCCACGGTGCAGATGATCATATATTGCACCAACAAGGACGCTGGGATCGGCGGGTTCAACACATAGGCGAACACGACGTAAAGCACGACCAGAACCAGAATTCCAAGGAACAGCGGGTGTTTGAAAAAGCGCATCTGTCTATCCCTATTCCGGTAGCTTCATTAGATAATCAATGATCAGTTCGATCTCGCTCTCGGCCATGTCATCGCCAAAATAATCCGGCATCATATCGGCCTCATAGCCCTCGGTGATTTCAGCGTTCGGATCCAGAATGGCGGCCCTGACCTGATCGGCAGTCATTCGTGTGCCAATCCCGTTTAGCGCAGGACCAATATCGGCCTCGCTGCCGTCCAGATCGTGACAACCGGCGCAGCCAAAATTCTCGACCACCTCCAACCCCGTGGTGGCGCGTTCCTCGTCGCCATCACCCTCGCTGACGGGGGCCGCATCAGGCAGCGCCAGCAGGTAATCTGTCAGCAACAGCAATTCAGTACCGCGCATTTCTTCGCCAAAATCCGCTGGCATGAAATCGGCATCATACCCTTGTGCGATCACCACATTCGGATCAATAATCGCCTCCATCAAGGTGGCGCGATTCATTCGCTTGCCGATCCCGTAAAGCGACGGGCCAAGTGTTGCGCCACTGCCGCCCAGATCGTGACAGGCCGCACAGCCATGCTCATCCACCACCGCTTCGCCTGTGGTCAGCAATGGGGCCGATTCACCGCTTGATGGCTCCTCGGCAACCGGCGCATCATCGGCGCTTGGCAGCGGAACGGTTGGCTCCAAGCCTGCTAAATCCTGCAAGAAAGCCGTCACCGCATTCATCTCGACCACGGTCAACTCAATCGGGGCTTTGTCCACCGTTGGCATCGGCGAAACTGTATCGTTACTACCTTTTTCGCCAAACCCTACGACCACAAAGGCGGACGGGTCGGTCATCGATTCGAAAATATAGGCCTCGATCGCCTTGGCGCCTTCTTTGCCCGCCGAAATCCCGGCGTAACGCGCATCCATCAGGCGTTCAGGGTATGTCGCAGCCATGTCCATAACCAGCGTATCCGGCGCACGACCCATGCCGTTATGGCACAGGGTGCAGGTGCCTTTGCCGCTGAACAGTTTTTCACCCAGCGCAATCATCCCGTCCATATCCAACCCATCGGTCGAAACCTCGACCGGCGCGGATGTATCAGGTTCTACTTGCGGCAGGATGTGGGAAAACCCCATGTAAAACAGCAACAAGACAACGCTAAAGCCGATGACACGTATAAAGGTCATGCCGCGTCTCCCGCTGTTTTTGGCGCCACTTTCTGCTTGGTCACACCCAGTCGTGACAGCCAGAATACGAAGACCATGATCGCCATAAAGCCAAGCGTAATGGCCGTGATGGTATTACCCGCGTCGCCCAAAGTGGGGATGTAGTTTTCAGGCGAATTATCTTTCATCACCGTGTAAACATGCCAGTTGGTCCGCAGGGACGAGCGGATATAGCCCATCAAGCCCATCAACCACGTAAACGCCACCGGCAGCACGAACAATGCGTATTGCGACCGTTCGGTCATCCGGCCCCAATGCACCTTTTCGGATTTGGCGCCGCGCAGCATAAAGACGTCAATAGTTACCGCCCCAAGGATGATGACCAAAGTGCTGACCACTTGCGGCACCGAGGCGCCAACCTTGTAAACCGTCGGCGTGATATAGCCGTAGATGCCTGCACCAACGATATTAACGATGCCAACCACGTAAAGAGCAACAATCACCATATTGCCTTGTTTGGCCCAGCTGACCGTTGGAATGCGGCTTGAACGATAGAACATCTGGAACGACAGGAAGGTCATCACCAGCATCAGGTTCACCGC
>JAFLKA010000128.1 GCA_022712735.1 Marinosulfonomonas sp.
TCAATCAGCTTCATCAGCTTTTCCATCCCCTCCAGATCCATCTCGGTGGAAATATTTGGCACCCAGACCAGTTTTGCCGTGACGGATTCGCCCAGATCAGCCTCGAGCGCGGTCGACACCGCGTTCAAATCCGTGTCGCCACAATAAATAACGTGCCCCTCGTCCGAACTCTCCACATCATCCGCACCAGCCTCGATTGCCGCCATCATCACGGTGTCCGCGTCCCCTGCTTCGGCCGCGTAAACAATCTCGCCCTTGCGATCGAACATAAAGCCGACCGATCCGGTTTCACCCAGATTGCCGCCGTTTTTGGAGAAGGTCGAACGCACTGTAGATGCCGTTCGGTTCCTGTTATCGGTCATCGCCTCGACAATCACCGCCACACCATTGGGACCGTACCCCTCATAACGGATTTCCTCGTAATCATCGCCCTCGCCCGCCACCGATTTCTTGATCGCGCGATCAATCACGTCTTTGGGCACCGATTGGCTTTTGGCCTCTTTCACCGCCATGCGCAAACGCGGGTTATTATCGGGGTCAGGGTCGCCCATTTTGGCGGCCACGGTGATTTCCTTGGCCAGCTTGGAAAACAATTTGGAGCGCAGCTTATCCTGCCGCCCCTTGCGATGCTGGATATTTGCCCATTTTGAGTAGCCTGCCATGTCTGTCTCCCGTCGAATAACCTGATTTCAAGCCTCTATAAATCAGCCAAAGCGGCTGCACAACATTGCAAAGCGCCCGCCAATCGGTTTCTAATGGCCTGAATGTTAAGGAGCGTATCGTGACCACCAGTATGACCCCCGATCAAATCACCTTGTTTGCCCTGTTCGGCGCTGTTTTCGGCCTGCTACTGTGGGGCAAATTCCGCTATGATCTTGTCGCCTTTGCTGCCCTGATGGCGGGCGTGGTGCTGGGGGTGGTTCCGACCAAACACGCGTTCGACGGCTTTGGTCATCCGGCAACCTTGGTGGTGGCGCTGGTGTTGATCGTGTCGGCGGGGCTGGTGCGATCAGGCGCTGTGTTCCTGATCACCCGCACGCTTGTGGACAGCTCCCGAAAACTGGGCGCGCACATCGCCCTGATGGGGGCAATTGGCGGGGTGTTGTCGGCGTTCATGAACAACGTCGCGGCGCTCGCGCTGTTGATGCCCGTCGACATCCAGACCGCCCGCAAGGCAGGCCGCCAGCCCGGCCTGTCGCTGATGCCCCTGTCATTTGCCACCATCCTTGGCGGCATGGTCACCCTGATCGGCACCCCGCCCAACATCATCATCGCCACCATCCGCGAGGACGCTTTGGGCGAACCCTTCAAAATGTTCGATTTCGCCCCCGTGGGGGGCGTCACAGCCATCGCGGGCCTGCTGTTCGTGGCCTTCATCGGCTGGCGTTTCATCCCGCAAAGCAACGACGCAGCCGAGGCAGGTGACCCGATGGCTGACATGGCGCAATACATTGCCGAACTCACCATCCCCGAGGAGTCAAAACACATCGGTAAACGGGTGCGGGAATTGTACGAGGTCGCTGATAAGAATGACGTCGCCATCCTTGGGTTGGTGCGGGATGGCAAACGGCGCTATGGCACGGCCCACGCCACCAAACTGTTGGCCGGTGATGCGCTGGTGCTTGAGGCCTCACCCGATGCGCTGGACGAATTCCGCGCCGCCTTATCGTTAAATTTCGCCGAGGATAAACGCCAAGACCTGTTGCACGCCGATGGCGACGGCTTGCAAATCATCGAGGTTGTGGTGACCGAAGACGCCCGCATCAACGGTAAAACAGCCCAAATCATCGGCCTTGGCTGGCGGCAACGCACCGTGCTGATGGGCATATCCCGAAACGGTAAACGCATCACCAAACAGGTGCGCAAAACCGAGGTGCATGCGGGCGACATCCTGCTGTTGCTGGTGCCACAGGATCGCGGCAACGACATCACCGAATGGCTGGGCTGCCTGCCCTTGGCCGAACGCGGGCTGGCAGTCACTAATGAGAAGAAAGTTTGGCTGGCCATCGGCATGTTCGCCGCTGCGGTTGCCGCCGCCAGCACGGGGCTGATCTATCTGCCCGTGGCGTTGGGACTGGTGGTGATCGGCTTTGTGTTAACCAAAATCCTGCCGCTCGCCGACATCTACGATCACATCTCGTGGCCCGTCGTGGTGCTGCTTGGCTCAATGATCCCGCTTGGCTCGGCGCTCGAAACCTCCGGCGGTACCGAACTGATTGCCGGTTGGTTGATTGATCTGACGGCAGGCATGGCCCCATGGGCGATCCTGACCATCCTGATGATCGTCACCATGTCGCTGTCGGACGTGTTGAACAACACCGCTACCACGATTGTCGCAGCACCTATCGGCATCAAGATGGCGCAGGCTCTGGACGTGAACCCCGACCCGTTCCTGATGGCCGTCGCCGTGGCTGCATCCTGTGCGTTCCTCACCCCGATTGGCCACAAGAACAACACGCTGATCCTTGGCCCGGGTGGCTATTCGTTCGGGGATTACTGGCGCATGGGATTGCCGCTTGAGATACTGGTGGTGGCTGTCAGCATTCCGGCAATATTGGTGTTTTGGCCCTTATAAGCAGGACGCAG
>JAFLKA010000271.1 GCA_022712735.1 Marinosulfonomonas sp.
AGAGATCGTGGTCGAGCTGGACCCCAAGGGCAAATACGCGCTGGCGATTGACCCGCTGGATGGCTCCTCCAACATTGATGTGAACGTGTCGATTGGCACGATCTTTTCGATATTCGAGGCCAAGGACGGTGCGGACGAAAGTTTCCTGCGCCCCGCCCATGAGCAAATCGCGGCGGGCTACATTATTTTTGGCCCACAAACCGGCCTGATGGTGACCTTTGGCGACGGCACACAGTTCTATATCCTCAGCCCGGACAGTGGTCGTTATGAAATGGCCAATGACCACGTGGTCGTGCCCAAAGAATCCAATGAATACGCGATCAACGCCTCGAACTACCGGCACTGGTCCAAACCCGTGCGCGCCTATATCGACGACTGCATTGCGGGGGCCGAGGGTGTTCACGAGCGCAATTTCAACATGCGCTGGGTCGCGTCACTGGTGGCAGAAACCCACCGCATCCTGACCCGCGGCGGTATTTTCCTGTACCCGACCGATGATCGTGAAGGATACGGCGCTGGCCGTCTGCGAATGCTGTATGAATGTGCGCCGATGGCGTTTCTGGTCGAGCAGGCCGAGGGCCACGCCACCAACGAGCATGACCGCATTCTGGACCAGACCGCCAAAGAGCTGCACGCCCGCACGCCCTTTGTATTCGGCACCCCCTATAAGGTGGATCGCCTGGCATCCTACCATGACCTGCCTGACAAAGAAATCTCCGCCCTTTTTGGCTCTCGCGGCCTGTTTCGAGATTAAGGAAAACATGACATGAGCAAGAAACATCCCATCATTTCCGTCACCGGTTCCTCTGGCGCTGGCACATCGACCGTCAAAGACACGTTCGAGCAGATTTTCCGCCGCGAAGCTGTGACCGCTGCCACCATCGAGGGCGACGCGTTCCACAAATATGACCGCGCCGCGATGAAGGCCGAACTGGACAAGCATTACGCCAAGGGCGACCACACCTTTAGCCACTTCAGCTATGAAGCCAACGCGCTGGAAGAGCTGGAAGCGGTGTTCAAATCCTACGGCGAAACCGGCACCGGCAAGAAGCGCTATTACGTGCATAATGACGAAGAAGGGGCCGCTTTGGGGGCAGCTTCGGGCACGTTTACCGAATGGCAAGACATCGAGGCCGGATCGGATCTGTTGTTTTACGAAGGTCTGCATGGCGCCGTGAAAAACGACAGCATTGATCTGCCCAAATACGCCGATATGACAATCGGGGTTGTGCCTGTGGTGAACCTTGAGTGGATCCAGAAAATCCACCGTGACAAAACCCAGCGCGGTTACACAACCGAGGCCGTTACCGACACCATCCTGCGCCGGATGCACGCCTATGTGCATTGCATCATGCCGCAGTTCACCCAGACCGACATCAATTTCCAGCGGGTGCCAATCGTTGACACCTCGAACCCGATGATTTCACGCTGGATTCCCACCGCTGACGAAAGCCTTGTGGTGATCCGCTTTCGTGATCCGCGCGGCATTGATTTCCCTTACCTGCAATCAATGATCCACGACAGTTTCATGAGTCGTGCCAATTCGATTGTGGTGCCAGGTGGCAAGATGGAGCTGGCAATGCAGCTGATCTTTACCCCGATGGTGGAACGCATGATTTCCCAATCCAAACGCGCATAGATAAGGGCCAGTATTATGACCAATGAAAACAACATGGCCAACGCCATTCGCGCCCTTGCTATGGACGCGGTTCAAGCTGCCAATTCCGGCCACCCCGGCGCACCCATGGGCATGGCCGATGTGGCGACTGTGCTGTTCAACCGTTTCATGAAGATTGACCCGAGCGCTGATAAATGGGCCGACCGCGACCGTTTCGTGATGTCGGCGGGCCACGGCTCGATGCTGGTTTATTCGATCAACCATTTGCTGGGTTACAGCGACATGGACATGAACCAGATCCGTAATTTCCGCCAGATGGGGTTCCGCACCGCGGGCCACCCTGAATATGGCCACGCGATGGGCATTGAAACCACCACCGGCCCGCTGGGTCAGGGTATTTCCACCGCTGTCGGCATGGCGCTGGCAGAACGGATGCACAACGCGAGGTTTGGCGATGATCTGGTTGATCACTACACTTATGTGATCGCTGGGGATGGCTGCCTGATGGAAGGTATCAGCCACGAAGCCATTGATTTCGCAGGAAACATGGGCCTTGGCCGGTTGGTTGTGATGTGGGATGACAACTCGATCACCATTGATGGTGCGGTTTCGCTTTCCTCGTCGATGAACCAGCAGATGCGTTTTGAGGCCGCCGGTTGGCATGTTCAATCCGTTGATGGTCACGACAAAGATGCTATTGCGGCGGCGATTGAAGCCGCCCGCACAGACCCGCGCCCCTCGATGATCGCCTGCAAGACCATCATCGGCTATGGCTCCCCGAATAAACAGGGCACATCCGCCACTCACGGCACCCCTTTGGGGGACGATGAAATCGCCCTGACGCGTGAGGCCTTGGGCTGGCCTCACGCTCCTTTTGAAATCCCTGCCGATGTC
Source organism: Marinosulfonomonas sp. (assembly GCA_022712735.1). The sequence continues at coordinate 2,513 of JAFLKA010000271.1, forward strand.
TATGACGACTGGCACGCGATTGCCGCACGCGGTAAAGAGGCGCGTCTGGGTTGGGATAAGCGCTTGGCGGGTTCCGCCAAGGCCGAAGCGTTCACCGCGTCGCTGGCCGCACCGGACGCATCCGCACTGGACGCTGCGATCAACGCCTATAAACACCGCCTGTCGCAGGATGCGCCAAAGGTAGCGACCCGCAAGGCCAGCCAGATGGCACTGGAAGTGGTCAACGCCACCCTGCCCAATACCATTGGCGGCTCGGCTGATCTGACCGGATCAAACCTGACCAAAACCAGCGGAATGGAAACCGTAACGCGCGACAATTACGCGGGCAGCTACATCTATTACGGTGTGCGCGAACATGGTATGGCCGCCGCGATGAACGGCATCGCGCTGCACGGCGGCTTCCTCGCCTATGGCGGCACGTTTCTGGCCTTTGCCGATTATTGTCGCGGCTCGATCCGCCTGTCAGCCTTGATGGGCATTCCGGTATCCTACGTGATGACCCACGACAGCATCGGATTGGGCGAAGACGGCCCGACCCACCAACCGGTGGAAACCGTCGCATCGCTTCGCGCCATGCCCAACCTGATGGTGTTCCGCCCCGCCGATGTGGTGGAAACTGCCGAGGCTTGGCAGATTGCCGCGACCTCAAGCACCACCCCGTCGGTGCATTGCCTGTCGCGCCAAGGTTTGCCTTGCCTGCGCACTAAACATACGGACGCCAACATGGTTTCGCGCGGCGCATATATTTTGCGCGATACGGCGGGGGAACGTGACGTCACCCTGATCGCCACCGGCTCCGAAGTTGAAATCGCGATGAACGCCGCGGACGCATTGGCCAAAGACGGCATCAAGGCTTGCGTGGTTTCGGCCCCCTGTTTCGAGCTGTTCGCTACGCAAGACGCCGCCTACCGCGCGTCAGTTCTGGGCACCGCCCCACGCGTCGGCGTTGAAGCCGCGATTGAACAAAGCTGGGGCAAGCTGCTTGGGGATAATTCCGCCTTTGTCGGCATGACCGGCTTTGGCGCCTCCGCCCCGATTGAAGACCTCTATAACCATTTCGGCATCACAGCGGGTGCTGTGGCAACCGCCGCCAAAAATCTGCTTTAAAGGGAGAAAAGACCATGACAGTAAAAGTAGCCATCAACGGCTTTGGCCGCATCGGCCGCAACATCCTGCGCGCCATCATTGAATCGGGTCGCACAGATATCGAAGTCGTCGCGATCAACGATCTGGGTCCGGTTGAAACCAACGCACATCTGCTGCGGTTTGACTCTGTGCATGGCCGTTTCCCCGCCACTGTAACCGTGTCGGGCGACACCATCGACGTTGGTCGTGGCCCGATCAAGGTTACCGCCATTCGCAACCCAGCCGATCTGCCTTGGGGCGACGTGGATATCGCAATGGAGTGCACCGGTATCTTCACTGCCAAGGACAAAGCCCAACTGCTGCTGGACAGTGGCGCGAAACGGGTGCTGATCTCGGCCCCCGGTGCGGGTGCGGACCAGACCATCGTTTATGGCGTGAACCATCAGGTGCTAACCGCTGCCGACACCATCGTGTCAAACGCCTCCTGCACCACCAACTGCCTGTCGCCCGTGGTGCAAACCCTGCACAATGCCATCGGCATCAACCACGGCTTCATGACCACCATTCACAGCTACACCGGCGACCAACCCACGCTGGATACCATGCATGGCGACATGTATCGCGGCCGCGCTGCCGCGATATCGATGATCCCGACCTCGACCGGTGCTGCCAAGGCCGTCGGACTGGTGCTGCCCGAATTGGACGGCAAGCTGGACGGTGTTGCCATCCGCGTTCCAACCCCGAATGTATCGGTTGTGGATCTGACGTTTGAAGCGTCGCGTGACACCACGGTTGAAGAAGTGAACGCCGCGATCAAAGCTGCCGCTGATGGTCATCTGAAGGGTGTGCTGGGTTATACCGAAGTGCCGAATGTCTCGATCGACTTCAACCATGATCCGCATTCCTCGATCTTCCACATGGACCAGACCAAGGTGGTTTCCGGCAACATGGTCCG
>JAFLKA010000129.1 GCA_022712735.1 Marinosulfonomonas sp.
CGACGGCGTCCCGTGCATTCACATCAATGCCCTGATCAATCAACTGCTGCATATTTTCTGCTGTCGCTGACACGTAGAAACCGGCATCGCACAGCTCTGCGCAAACGTCGGCGGCCGACACCGGTACGCCCGCGAAAACCAATGCCGACGCGATGAAACAAAGTGTGTTTTTCATGGTATTAACCCCATATTTATATGCCGCATCTTATCACAGATATGCGCGCGGCGGGAGTCCGGTTTTGGCACATAACCGCCCAACCATGCCTGCAACCTCCACAGGCTTGCCCCCCCTTGGGATCGCCGCATTACTCTCCTAGAATACTGAAATTCCAAACCCCGTCGCTCTGCGTCACACGCATCGGCAAAGCATTCTGCGGCAACCGCATCGGCGGCTCAAGCGCCACATATTCCTGCGCCGCAATCCACAGTCCGCCGTGGGCAACAATCAACGTGTTAGGCCCAAGGTTGATGGCATTCTGCATCGCCCCCCATACACGCTCGCAAAACACCTGAAAACTCTCGCCATTGGGCGGCACATATTTGCCCGCCCAGTAATCTGGCACCCATTCGCCGTAGGGCTCGCCTTGATGATCACCCAGATGACATTCCATCAGATCGTCATCATAGGTAATCTCCAGACCATTAAGCGCTGCAACCGCCTCGGCGGTATGCCGCGTGCGCGACAACGGGCTGGCGATGATACGCGCGATGGGCTCAGTCTGCAAAACCTTGGCGGCTTCCTGCGCTTGCGCCCGCCCCACATCATTCAGTTGTGAATCCGACTGGCCCTGAATAATCTTGTCTACGTTCCATTGGGTCTGGCCGTGGCGTAAGAAATAAAACGGATTGTTGGTAATCATTTGCCATCCTATGTGTTGCCGCCCGACCCTAGCACCGAATACCGCAAAATCCACCGGTATCTAACAGTTCGATGGTCACCGTATCATTACGCGCCCGATATGCGCTAGACATATCGCAAAACACCCATATGGATGCGCCAATGCCCACGCCAAAACCAAACCTCTGGATCGAGGGCGCGCTCCTCGCCCTGCTGGCGCTGCTATGGGGCTCCAGCTACCTGTTTATCAAAATCGCCGTGGCCGAAATTCCACCAGTGACCCTGATCGCAATGCGGGTCAGCATCGCCGCTGCGTTCCTGCTGGCCGTGGTCTATCTGCGCGGTGCCAGAATGCCCCGTGATGCGCGCACATGGAAAATGCTGTTCCTTCAGGCGATGTTCAACAGCATTGTGGCGTGGACGATCCTTGCGTGGGGCCAGCAATATGTCGACAGTGGCCTCGCCAGCGTGCTGAATTCAACAGCCCCGATATTCGTGTTCTTCATCACCCTGCTGATCACTCGTCATGAACCCGTCAGCCCGCTGAAACTCGGCGGCGCCATGCTTGGCCTGATCGGGGTTGTGCTGATTGTCGGCGCAGAAGCCCTTGGCGGCATCGGCCACCAGCTTGCGGGCGCTCTCGCCGCCCTAACAGGTGCGTTACTCTACGCTTGCGCCGCGATTTACGGCAAAAACCTCGCCCATCTCACGCCCGCCGTGTCCTCTGCCGGCACCATGATCTGGGCAACGCTCTGCCTCGTGCCTCTGGCCCTTGTGATCGACAGGCCGTGGACCTTGCATCCCTCGCCCAGCGCCCTCGCCGCCGCCCTGATCCTCGCCATCTTCTGCACCGGGGCTGCATTGCTGATCTATTTCCGGCTGCTCAAAACCCTCGGCTCACTTGGCGTGACCAGTCAGGCCTACCTGCGGGCGGGGGTTGGCGTGGCGCTTGGCGTGATCTTTCTGGGCGAGCAAATTTCCCTGCTGGTCGGGGTTGGCCTGCTTTTGGCCATCCTTGGTGTTGTCGCCATCAACCTGCCCGCGCGTGGCAAATGATACCCCACCCTAATCCTCGCGCATAACCCGCGCCAAAAACAACGTCCCTGTCACACCCCAAAAGCAGCCAAAGAACAAAGTCCACAGCGGCGTGCCATACCCCAGATCCAGCCCCAGAAATCCGGCGCCCTTGCCATAAGGCAGCATGTAGAAAATGCTGGATAGCCACGGCAATATGCCCAGAACCGCGCCCTTCATAACCGGCGCGCCCCGATAGATTGGGATCAAAAAGATCAGCCCCCATACCGCGCTGAACAACACGCGACTTGTTATCCAGCCAATGCTGAACGCGGGCACCATGTTAAAGCCCAGCGCAGGCGTGACGCCCAGTGCCCCCAGCGCCCAAACCAATATACCGCTGCTCAATCCACCCAGACCGCCCGCGACAAGAACCAATAATATTGTCCTGATCATTCCATTCCCCGTCTTTTTCGTATCATTGTTCAACTTCACACCCCTTCCCCACCAGCCAATATAGACGCCTCGCGCCGCGCCGCGCAATCATCACGTGGGCATATTCGGCAACTGGTGCCAATCGGCAGCGCAGACTCTCCCGCCAATGCCAACCCGCCCTCGGGCACAATCAGCATCACCGCCTCGACAATCTGCACCCCGTCAAACCCCGCAGGCTGGTGCAACTCGGCAATCGCATAGGTCAAAAACCGTTGGGTATCACGCCCTGCCTGCTCGACCATCATCCGGATCGGCACCTGCGGGCGCAGCAGCGCCTGATACAACGGCCACAAAGGGCACGCCGCCCCGAACCGCGGCACCGCGAAACCGTCTACCGCTTTGCGAAACGTCACTGTTCCGGACCCATCGCAACTGACCAATCCAACCGGCTGCTGCCCCGCACCCAATGGCAGGCTGGCGATCCGCCGTAAAACCATCGCCAACCCGACCCCGAATTCTGCGGCCAGTTGCACAGGGTCCAGCCCGCGCCCTATTGCCGCCTGAAACTCCGCCAGCGGCAGCCGCTCGGCGTCAGCCCGATAGCGCCCGATATAATCGGCCACAACACCGTCTGCCTTAATGTCACCACCCGCCTCGACCTCGGCCAGATGATACTGACGCGCGGACAAAAACTCCTCCAGCTCCTCAACCGGCGTATTGATCACCGCGTCACTATCCTCGGCCCCGTCGAGGTACGACACCAACACCCCCGCCCCATCCGCCAGCCGTTTGGCATCTTCCAGCAAATTGCGCTGGAACCGCATTTGCCACTCGGGTTCAATCGCATCCCCGCCCGCCAGGATGGATGCGGTAGACCGGATCGACGCCGCAGTTGACAACACCTCGTGCAATGAGGTCGACAGATAGGGATCATG
>JAFLKA010000297.1 GCA_022712735.1 Marinosulfonomonas sp.
GTCCAGAATCGGGATTTCGTGTTTTACCAGCCGTTCGATATCCTCAAGGTTTCTCTCGTCCTTCGGCACGCAGATCATCAGGGCAACGCCCGATTTGCCCGCGCGGCCGGTGCGGCCAATACGGTGCACATAATCTTCGGCATGGCTGGGCACGTCGAAATTAAAGATGTGGCTTACGTTAGGAATATCCAGACCACGCGCGGCCACGTCAGAGGCACATAGGAACTTGATTTTGCCATCGCGGAACCCTGCCAAAACTTCCATCCGGCGGGACTGATCCAGATCACCGTGGATCGGCTCGGCGTTATAGCCGTGCTTTTTCAACGACTTGGCAACGGTGTCCACATCGACCTTGCGATTGCAAAATACAATCGCGCTGGTGCAGGTGTCACCTTCGTGCTCGATCAGCGCTCGCAGCAGATCACGTTTTTCACGCGGCTCGTTGCGTTTGTTCTCGGAGCGGTATTTGATCACGCCCTGTGTTATGTTTTCGCCGGTCGTCGCGGCGCGGGCCACTTCTACTTTGGCGGGGTTCGACAGGAACGTGTTGGTGATCCGCTCGATTTCCGGTGCCATCGTGGCGCTAAAAAACAGGGTCTGGCGGGTAAACGGCGTCAGCGAAAAGATGCGCTCGATATCGGGGATGAACCCCATATCCAGCATCCGGTCGGCCTCGTCCACCACCATGATTTGCACGCCGGTCAGCATCAGTTTGCCGCGTTCAAAATGGTCTAGCAGACGGCCGGGGGTGGCGATCAGAACATCCACGCCACGGTCAATCAGCTTGTTCTGTTCGTTGAACGAAACACCGCCAATCAGCAGCGCTTTGGTCAGTTTGCTGCCCACCGCATAGTTGTCAAAATTTTCGGCAACTTGCGCGGCCAATTCCCGTGTCGGGCACAACACCAAGGAACGCGGCATCCGTGCACGGGCACGGCCACGCGATAGCATGGTGATCATCGGCAAGGTGAAACTGGCGGTTTTACCGGTGCCGGTCTGGGCAATGCCCAACACGTCGCGCCCTTCCAATGCGGGCGGAATCGCGCCTGCCTGAATCGGTGTCGGGGTTTCGTATCCGGCGGCCTCGACCGCTTTCAGGACTTTCGGAGATAGTTTTAGGTCGGCGAATTTTGTCATTGTTATCCGTGTTCTACGGCATTCATCGCCGCATCGGTTCTGGGGGTGGGCGGCCCGGATGGCCAAAAGTTATGCACATGCATCCCCCGAATAACGTTTGACCTACTGAATATATCGGGCGGGGTCAATGTGGCTTGCGCAATCTGGAACAATGCGGTGCTGTCTTGCTTATTGTCTTCGGAATGGAAACTAGGTCATCTGAAAAAATTCATACATATGAATGGGTTATGCAAACAAGGCGAATGGGTCAATGAAACAAGGGGTGTGGCCTGTTTGCCCCTATGTACGCACATAGGGGCAAGGAGCGGATTTATAGCATCATTTCCTTGGTCGCGGTCAGTTTTACATCGGGATAATCGCGCACCACTCGGTCGATGTCCCATTGCAGCCGTGTCAGGTAAACCGAGTCGCCATCGTTGTCTGACGCCATGTGGCCCTTGTTTTCATTCACAAACTTATCCACAGCCAGCTTGTCGCCCGACACCCAGCGGGCCGAGGTGAACTGGCTGGCCTCGAATCGGACCGGCAGGCCGTATTCAATCTCGATCCGGCTAGCCAGAACCTCGAATTGCAACGGACCAACCACACCGACGATAAAGCCCGAGCCGATCATCGGTTTGAACACCTTGGCAGCACCTTCTTCGGCGAATTGCATCAAGGCCTTTTCCAGATGTTTGGATTTCAGCGGATCACCCGCGCGCACGGTTTGCAGCAATTCGGGCGCAAATGACGGGATGCCGGTGACGCGCAGCACCTCGCCCTCGGTCAAGGTGTCGCCGATGCGCAATTGGCCGTGGTTCGGGATGCCGATGATATCGCCCGCCCATGCCTCGTGGGCCAACTCGCGGTCAGCGGCCAGAAACAGCACCGGATTGCTGATTGCCATTACTTTTTTGGACCGGACATGAGTCAGTTTCATGCCGCGCTTGAAATGGCCTGATGCGATGCGCACGAATGCCACGCGGTCGCGGTGTTTCGGGTCCATGTTGGCTTGCACTTTGAACACAAAACCGGCGACCTTTTTTTCTTCGGGCCGCATCATGCGCGGTTCGGCGGCTTGGGGCTGCGGCACGGGGCCATATTCGGCGATGCCGTCCATCAGCTCCTTCACCCCGAACGAGTTGATGGCAGAGCCAAACCAGATCGGCGTCAATGTGCCCTCAAGCAATGCCTTGGCGTCCATTGGCGGCAGCAGTTCGCGCACCATTTCGACCTCTTCGCGCAGCTTTTCCAGCAAATCAGCGGGGACGTGCTGTTCCAGCAGCGGGTCATCCAGCCCGTTGATCGAAACGCTTTCAGCGACCTTGTTTCGGTCGGCGCGGTCCATCAGTTCCAATCGGTCATGCAGCAAATCGTAACAGCCGATGAAGTCACGGCCAACGCCAATCGGCCAAGATGCGGGGGTGACGTCAATCGCAAGGTTTTCTTGGATTTCGTCAATTATCTCGAAGGTATCGCGGCTTTCGCGGTCCATTTTGTTGCAAAAGGTCAAGATAGGAAGGTCGCGCAGGCGGCAAACTTCGAACAATTTCTGGGTTTGGCTCTCGATCCCCTTAGCGCCATCAATCACCATCACGGCGGCATCCACAGCGGTCAGGGTGCGGTAGGTATCCTCGGAAAGGTCCGAGTGGCCGGGGGTGTCGACAAGGTTAAAGCGGTATTTGCCAAAATCAAATGACATGGCCGAGGCGGAAACCGAGATGCCGCGCTCCTGTTCCATCTTCATGAAATCGGATCGGGTGCGGCGGGCTTCGCCTTTGGCGCGGACCTGACCCGCCATCTGGATCGCACCACCATAGAGCAGGAATTTTTCTGTCAGCGTGGTTTTACCGGCGTCCGGATGCGAGATGATCGCAAAGGTGCGACGACGCGCGATTTCGGGCGGCAATTCGGGGCGATTTAAGGTGTTGTCCAGCATGGGCCTGCGTATAGGGCGCGTAGGTTAGGAGCACAACACAAAGTGGTCTGGCCCAACCTCGTCATAGACCGACGGGCCGGGGACGTAATCCAGCGGGAAAATCGGCGAGGGGATCGGCTTGAAGTTCAGATCGGATTCGATCTTGCGTTTG
>JAFLKA010000130.1 GCA_022712735.1 Marinosulfonomonas sp.
TGCTCAAAACCATTTATTTTCAGTGGTTTATCTATATCTGCGTTTTCATAGCCGAACATACGATACCCCCATTTCTCAGCTAATGGGGGTATCGGTGGGGGGTAATACCCCCAAGTTAGGAAAGCGATACCCCCAAATGCAATTGTCCGAATTCAAAATCAACAAAGCAAAGAGTCGGAATAAGCCCTATAAGCTGGTTGATGGTGGCGGACTGTTTCTGCTCGTTAAACCCAACGGATCGAAACTCTGGCAGCAGAAATACCGGCACCAAGGGAAAGAGCGGTTGTTATCACATGGGCAGTATCCCGATGTTATCCGAACAAGCTTGGCAAACATCAGCCAACAATAACTCTGCGGCGAAGGGCGAAACCTTCGAGCCTTCAATCAGACCCTGCCGGGCCGGTTCCCAATCCTCCTCGTGATGTAGATATGACGGACTCTCGGGGCACTTCCTGCAAATTCCCTGAATTAGGGTGGAGGAAGTTTGATGACAAACGAAGAACGAAAGGTTCAGCGAAATTTTAGAGTTCTGCAGCACGCCGAGAAGATTGGGAATGCTCGCAAGGCATGTCGATATTTTGGCGTGGGCAGGTCCAATCTACAGTCAGGGCAACCAACCACAACGAATAGCGTCATTCTTGCCCATTTGCGGTATCATTCCCGACAAGGTCACCATAACAATAAATGTTTGTAGGTCTTGAAGTTTTGCAGTAAGGTAGTAATTGATTACTTGCTTGTCTGATGAGGCCCATGTGAACACTAGATCAAAACACCTCCCTGCAAAGGAACGCCGCGCCGTGACCGTTGAAGCGGTGATCGATCTTGCCGGCACAATAAACCCCGCAGACATCACAACCTCTGCCATCGCCGAGCATATGCACCTGACACAAGGTGCGCTGTTTCGCCATTTCCCGAGCAAAGCGGCGATCTGGCAGGCCGTCATGTCATGGGTTGCTGACCGACTGCTTGCCCGAGTTGATCTTGCGGCACAGGGTGTTGAATCTCCGATCGAGGCTATGCAGGCCATGTTTATAAGTCATATCGAGTTTGTGGCAGATCACCCCGGCGTGCCCCGAATGCTGCTGGGCGAGCTGCAACGCGCGGAACAAACACCGGCGAAAAAGATGGCACAAACAATGTTTCAGGGCTACGAGGCGCGCCTGCATCAGCACCTTGAGCGCGGCAAGGCCAATGGCGAAATGGCACCTGATCTGGACTGCAAAGCGGCGGCTACATTGTTCATCGGCACCATTCAGGGGCTGGTCATTCAATCCTTGATCACCGGCGATATTGACCGCATGCGGGATGACGCGCTGCGGACCTTTGCGATTTATCGCCGTGGAATCGAGGCGACGTTATGAAAATTAGTTTTTTAGGGGCTGCACGCGAAGTTACCGGGTCGTGTTATCTGATTGAAACCGAGGGCGGCCGGTTTCTGGTGGATTGTGGCATGGTGCAAGGCGGGCGAGAGTCAATGGAGCGCAATCGCGAACCCTTTGCCTTCGATCCGAAAACCATAGATTTCGTGTTGCTGACCCACGCGCATATTGATCACAGTGGGCTGTTGCCCAAACTAACCCGTAGCGGATATCAGGGTCCGATCTATACAACGGACGCCACCGTTGATCTGCTCGGGGTTTTGTTACCGGACAGCGCTTATATTCAGGAATCGGACTCCAGACGGGCCCGCCGCCGTGCCCGGGGGAAAAATGCGGTGGCCGCCGCGCCCGCCTACACTATTGAAGATGCCAATGCCTGCCTGACACAGTTGCACCCGGTTGAATATGACCAAGACATCACCCCGCGCATCGACGTGCGTTGCCGGTTCAGAGATGCAGGCCATATCCTGGGATCAGCCATCATCGAGGTCTGGGTTACCGAGGGGGACGAGACAACCAAAATCGTGTTTAGTGGCGATTTGGGGCAGCCGGGGCGTCCGATTTTACGGGATCCGGCGCCGATCGAGGAGGCCGATATCCTGTTCATCGAATCCACCTATGGCAACCGCGACCACAAAACCCACGAGGCCACGCTGGAGGAGCTGGCGCAGGTAGTGGACAACACCCTACATCAAAAAGGCGGCAATGTGATTGTGCCTGCCTTTGCCGTCGGGCGCACGCAGGAAATCCTGTATCATCTGCACCAGCTGACCTGTCAGGGCCGACTGCATGATCTGAAGATTTTTATCGACAGTCCGATGGCTACCAAAGCCACTGCCATAACCAAGAAACACTTTGAACTGTTCGACAAACAGGCGCGTGAATTGGTCCGTTGGCATGACGAGACAACCAATTTACCTTATCTGAATTTCATCGGTAGCGTGGATGAATCCAAGGCGCTGAACTTGATCCGCTCGGGCGCAATCATCATTTCGGCCAGTGGTATGTGCAATGCGGGCCGCATCCGTCACCACCTGCGCAACAATTTGGCGCGTCCCGAATGCAGTGTGCTGATCACCGGGTATCAGGTGCAGGGCACCTTGGGGCGACGGCTGGTTGACGGGGCAAAAACTGTGCGCATCTTTGGGGACGAGATACCGGTGCGCGCCAGTATACACACGCTGAACGGCTTTTCCGCCCATGCCGACCAGACGGCCCTGCTGGGCTGGGCCGGGCAATTCACCACCCGACCGGAACAAACCTTTGTCGTGCATGGTGAAACAGCGGCAGCGCAGGAATTTGCAGGGCTGCTGAAAAACCGGCATGGCTGGAATGTGCTGGTGCCCGAACTTGGTATGACGGTTGAATGGGATGCCCAGAACAAAAGGCTGGTATGATGACAACCCCCGATCACCAGAAGGCGTTGCGCGAAGCGATCATGCGCAACCCGTCTTACCAGCTTGCCTATGAGGACATCGGGCTTATGGCCGAAGACGACCTGCGTCCGTTGCGCCTGCAAATGGAGCTGCTCAAACCCGAACGTGCCCTGCGCAAACAAGGCATTCGTTCAACTGTGGTGGTATTTGGCAGCGCACGCATTGTGTCGCGCGATGTTGCACTAACACAATTGGAGCAAGCTGAAACCTGCCTAACCAGCCAGCCCGAGGAACCGCAGTGCCAGCACGATCTGGCGACCGCCAAACGCCAGATGCGTCAGGCCGGATATTATGAGCAAGCCCGCCGTTTCGCCACACTGGTATCGCAGAAATTTCAGCAAGAGGATCGCCGCGATTTCGTCATGGTAACCGGCGGTGGCCCCGGAATTATGGAAGCCGCCAATCTGGGTGCCTTCGAGGCTGACGCACGCTCCATCGGGTTGAACATCACCCTGCCACACGAGCAGCAGCCAAACCCGTTTATCACCCCCGATCTGGCCTTCCGGTTCCACTATTTCGCGGTTCGCAAAATGCACTTTTTAATGCGCGCCAAAGCGTTGGTGGCGTTTCCCGGCGGCTTTGGCACCTTTGACGAACTGTTCGAGGTTCTGACCCTGATCCAGACCGGCAAAATGGACCGCATCCCGATTGTGCTGTTCGGCACTACGTTCTGGCAACAGGCCGTCAACTTTGATTTTCTGATCAGCGAGGGCATGATTGCGCCTGAAGATCGGGATTTGTTCACAATGGTTGAAACCGCCGAACAGGCCATCGAAGTATTACAGGGTTTTTATCAGGGAAACCCGCCACCATGAACACCCATCCACCGACAACAGGAGCCATTCACCATGTCGCGTAAAATATCCATCTTTCTGGTCTTCCTCGCTCTGGCGGGGTTTCTTGGCTTTGGCGCATGGAAGGTTCTTTTGGCCCCCGACGATCTGCCGCCCGAGGGGTTTGCCCGTGGCAATGGCCGGATCGAGGCCGACCTGATTGACATTTCAACCCGCATCGCGGGCCGCGTCGCCAGTATCCTCGTGCGCGAAGGCGATCTGGTGCAACAGGGCGATGTGCTGGCGATCATGGACACAACCGAGTTGTCCGCCCAAAAGATGCGGGCCGCAGCGGCAGTTGCCAGTAGCGAGGCGGCGGTGGCCGTGGCTGAATCCGCTGTCAGTCAGGCCGAGGCAACGCTGGCACTGGCCATCAGCGAGTTGGCACGGTCCGAGGAATTACAAGCACGCGGCGTGGTCTCGCAGGAAAGTCTGGATATCCGCCGCACCGAAACCCAATTGGCCAGGGCCGGGCTGGTTGCAGCACAAGCCGGTGTGGTTGCGCAGTTGCGCGCCGTTGACGCCGAAAATGCCGCCCTTCAGGAAATCGAGGCACGGATCGCCGACAGCACGTTATATGCACCACAAGTCGGGCGGATACTCTACCGGTTGGCCCAGCCCAGCGAAGTTGTGGGCAGCGGCGGTAAGGTACTGACAATGGTCAGTCTGGCCGATGTCTATATGGAGTTTTTCCTGCCCGCCAGCGCCGCCCCGCGGCTGCGCCTAGGGGACGAGGCCCGCATCGTGATTGACATATTGCCGCAAATTTCAATCCCCGCGATTGTGACCTTTGTCGCGCCCCAAGCGCAGTTCACCCCGAAACAGGTTGAAACCCTTCAAGAACGCGAAAGCCTGATGTTCCGCATCCGCGTGCGCATTCCACAGGAATTGATCGAGGCCCGCATTGAGCGGATCAAAACCGGCGTGCGCGGCGTGGTCTGGGTGCGCCTGTGGGGCCAGGATGAACAATTGCCAGACTGGCCCGACGGCCTGACCCCGCCGCTTGTTACAAATCTGGATGGGGTCGCCAAGGTGCCTGCAGGTGACTGAATCCTCCCCCCATTCCGGTCCAGTGGCACAGCTGACATCCGTCAGCCATCGCTATGGCAAAGTGACGGCGCTGAAAGATGTGTCTTTGACGTTACCTGCAGGCCAGATGGTCGGATTGCTTGGCCCCGACGGGGTCGGCAAATCCACCCTGATGGGGCTGGTTGCCGGGGCCAAAAAGTTGCAATTAGGTCATGTCGAAACCCTGGGCGGTGACATGTCCAAATCGCAGCACCGTGCGGACATCGGGCGGCGCATTGCCTTTATGCCGCAAGGGCTTGGACGTAACCTGTATCACGATCTAAGCCTGCGCGAAAATCTGGAATTCTTTGGCAAACTGTTCGGGCTGAACCGCGAGGAGCGCACATCACGCATCGCCCGCCTGACCCGCGCCACCGGCCTGCATCCGTTCATGGACCGGCCCGCTGGCAAACTATCGGGCGGGATGAAGCAAAAGCTGGGGCTGTGTGCCGCGCTGATCCATGATCCCGATTTCCTGTTGCTGGACGAGCCCACAACCGGTGTTGACCCCCTATCGCGCCGCCAGTTCTGGGATCTGATCGACGCGATCCGCGCGGATCGACCAAACATGAGCGTGCTGGTCTCGACCGCCTATATGGAAGAGGCCGCGCGCTTTGACCATCTGGTGGCAATGAACGCGGGTCGCATTCTGGCACAGGCCAGCCCCGCCGACCTGATGGCCGAGACCGCGACGGACACAATCGAAGCCGCTTATATATCGCTGCTAACGGCAGGGGAAACCGTGCCTTCTGCCGCCCCACCCACGCCACAAAAGCCCGCCATTGACGTGAACGCTGAACCCGCGATCCGCGCCCGCAACCTGACGCGGCGCTTTGGTGACTTTGTGGCGGTTAATAACGTCAGTTTCGACATCGCCAAGGGTGAAATATTCGGCTTCCTTGGCTCCAACGGCTGCGGCAAAACCACCACGATGAAGATGCTGACCGGCCTTTTGCCCGCCTCCGAGGGCGAGGCGTGGATATTCGGCAAGCCGGTGGATGCGCAAGATTTGAACAGCCGCCACCGCGTCGGCTTCATGTCGCAATCATTCTCGCTCTATGGCGAATTGACCGTGCATGAAAACCTGTTGCTGCACGCCCGCCTGTTCCATCTGGGCCGCGATCTGACCGAGCAGAGGATCAATGAACTGGTGCCGCGCTTTGGCCTTGAACCTTACATGAACCAACGCTCTGGTGATCTGCCGCTTGGGCTGCGCCAACGTCTGTCACTGGCGGTTGCGGTGATCCACCAGCCGGACATCCTGATCCTAGACGAGCCCACATCCGGCGTCGATCCGCAAGCCCGCGATACCTTTTGGGAGTTGCTGCTGGAACTGGCGCGTGTCGACGAGGTGACGATCTTTATCTCGACCCACTTCATGGATGAGGGCATGCGCTGTGATCGCATATCCTTGATGCACGCGGGGCAAGTTCTGGTGTCGGACACACCCGAGGCGCTGATTGCAGCGCGCGGGGTTACGACGCTGGAAGAGGCGTTCATCGCCCATATCTCGGAAGTGATTCCGCCCGATGATACGCCTGCCGAGGGGCTGTTGAATGCCGCGCAGAGCAGCAAATCAAAAGCGCCTGGTCAGGGCTTTAGTCTGACCCGCCTGCTGGCCTATACCGCCCGCGAAGCAATGCAGGTGCGGCGTGACCCGGTGCGCCTTGCCTTTTCATTCATCGGCAGCGCCATCCTGTTGCTGATTATGTCGTTCGGCATCTCGCAAGAGGTGCGCTCCATCCCATATGCGGTCTACGATCTGGACCAAAGCCCCGAAAGCCGCGCTTATTTGTCAGCGTTCGAGGAAACCAGCTGGTTCGGGCAGCACCCGCCGATATTGGATGCAGATGCGCTGGATCAACGCATGGTCAGTGGCGAACTGGCGCTGGCGTTGCAAATCCCGCCGGGCTTTGGTCTGGCCCTGCGACGCGGCGAGGTCGCAACCATCGCAGCGATGATCGACGGCACCGACACCCAGCGCGCCGGAACTGTGGCCAGCTACGTCAGCGGGGCGCACGCGCATATCTTGTCCCAAGGTATTGGCGGCGCATTGGCGCTAAACGTGCTGGCCATACCTCGCGCACCGGATCAGGCCTCGCCAGCCCAACTGGAGCCGCGCTTTCGCTACAATCCGGCAATGGAGAGCCTGCCGTCAATCGGCCCCTCGATCCCGCCGCTATTGTTGCTGCTGTTTCCAGCCATCCTGATGGCGGTCAGCGTGGCGCGGGAAAAGGAAATCGGCACAATTACCAATTTCTACGTCACCCCCACCAACCGCGTTGAATTTCTGGTCGGCAAGCAACTGGTCTACATCGGCATCACTATGCTGAATTTCGCCATCATGACCGCCCTGGTGGTGACGGTGCTGGATGTGCCGTTGCGGGGTGATCCGATGACCTTGGTGTTTGGCGCTATGCTGTATGCGGTAGCGGCCACCGGATTCGGGCTGATCGTGTCGTCCCTGGCCAGCACACAGGTTACGGCAGTGTTTGCAGCCGCGATCCTGTCAGTAATGCCGACCTTGCAGTTTTCCGGCATGATCACACCGGTTTCATCGCTTGAGGGCGCAGCACATATTATGGGCACCCTGTGGCCAACCACATGGTATATGGGCATCAGTGTCGGCGTGTTCACCAAAGGGCTGGGGCTGGCTGAACTATCAGGCCACTTGATGAAGCTGGCGGTGTTTGGCCCCGTGTTCATCACACTGGCCGTGCTGGCCCTGCGCAAGCAGGAGCGCTGATCATGCGGCGTCTGACAAATATCTTCTGGCTTTCGGGTAAGGAGCTGAAAAGCGTTCTGGGCGATCCGGTGATGGTGATCCTGATCCTGTGGTCGTTTGTGGTGGCGGTGCTGCTCGAGGCAAGCGGCGCGGGCGATACCGTCTATAACGCCGCCATCGCCATTCTGGACGAAGACGGCACCACCCTGACCCGCCATCTGGCCAGCGCCTTGGGGCCACCGTGGTTCCAGCCGCCGATGGACATCACCCCCGATCAGGTCAGCGCCGAGATGGACGCGGGACGGATCATGTTTGTGCTAAGTTTCCCACCGGGGTTCGAGGCCGATGTAATCGCGGGCCTTAGCCCCGTTGCCCAACTCGAGGCCGATGCAACTGCGGTGTCACAAGCGCAACTGGGCACCGATTACATCGCCAATATCCTGCAAGCCGAAACCCGTGCCTTTCTGTCCGGCAGCCCCACAGCACCCGATCCCGCGATTACACTGGAGTTGCGCCGCGCCTTTAACCCCAATGGCAATCCAGTCTGGTTCAAGGCGGTATCGTCCCTGCTGAACCAGTTGTCCCTGCTGACCATCGCCCTGACAGGGGCCGCCGTGCTGCGCGAGCGCGAAACCGGCACCATTGAACATCTGATGGTGATGCCCCTGACCCCGATCGAAATTGCCATATCCAAGGTTCTGGCCAATGTGATCGTGGTGCTGGCGGCCTTTACCGTGTCACTGGTGCTGGTGGTGCAAGAAGCGTTGCAGGTGCCGGTCACCGGATCAGTGCCGCTGTTGCTGGCGGGCACAGCGATTTATCTGGGCGCAGCCGCGGCTATCGGCATGTTTCTGGGCACATTGGCCCGCAGCATGGCACAATTCGCGCTGCTGGTGATCATGGTGATCATCCCGTTTATCATGCTGTCGGGTGGCATGGGCGCGATAGAAAGCCAACCCGATGTTGTCCAGCGATTAACCAACGTGCTGCCTTCGCGCCACTTTCTGTCGTTCGCCAAGGCCGTGGTGTTTCGCGGCGCAGGCCTCGGGGCGGTTTGGCCGCAACTCTTGCTGATGGCCGGATTGGGCATCGGGTTTTTCATAGCCAGCCTTGCGCTGTTCCGCCGCTCGATGAGTTTGTAACTGCGCCAGTTGATAAAAACCCGCACTGACACACGTGCACGTTTCACGACACTGGGTTGCAGGAACTAGCCCCCTTCAAGCGCAATATCTACACTCGGTGCTTTTATACCTAACTTTGGTAGGAAAGCTGTTTCGTTGAACCATCGGCCTAAATTACGCCCATATCCACCGTTGGAGTTGTAATTGTAGTCGGGGAAAAGACGCTCACTGCCAGAACGACTCTTAACGAATTCATGCAACCCCAACCGAATTAGTTTGGAATGTATCGGAACTTTGCGTCTACTTGCATCAGCTTTAACTCGTTTCTTATTGTCGCCTTCGTCAGTGATGTTGAAGACCCATATACCGTTGTCTTCTTGGATATCAGCAATTTCAAGCTGACATATCTCATTAAGTCGTGCGCCTGTGAACATTCCAATAAGCGAACCCCACTTATGGCTCTCTAACCGTACAAGACCTGAAGTGTTTTCCGTCAACTCTTTATAGATCAACTGCGTTTGCTCTACGGTGAAAGGTTTACGCATTGTTGTGGCATTCTATGCTTTAGGAACTTTTACGCCTTCAAAGAGCGTGTGCGGCGCGTGCCCGTGTCGTTCTGCCCAATCAAGGAAACGCTTAAAAGTGCCAATATGGCTGTTGATTGTTTTTGCTGAGATGGTCTTGAAGCCAGTTACATTGATGACCTCCATCAGCGGTAGGTTTTTTAAGGCAGGTTTGGTGTTCCGACTAGCAGGCAATGCTTGCAAAATCTTCTTTACCGCGCTGGCATCTTGCTTGGTGATAGAGCTCAGAGGCCGATCTGGTCCAAAGTATTCAAGCAAAATACTAAAGTTGGCGCGTATCTGATTTGCGTTTTTAGCGGGCCATTCTCGGGAATGTTCAGCCATGAAGTCATTTATGGCTTCACCCAGAGGCGCAGAGAGGGGCTGCGGCGGCGTTGGCGGCGTTTTGGATCCGGGGTAAAGAATAATGCTCAAGCTGTTCTGCGGCGTTTAGGGCGGCGCTGAGCAGATCTATTCGGGCCTTTCTAAGTTCCTTGCGCAAGCCTCTTTTGTTCTCAACCCATTGATCATCTGACAGGCCTGAAGAGGAGCAGAAGCCGGGGGTCATTTCATCAATAATTTGGTCAGAAAAGTCGTTGCATCCGCTTGCAGCGTCTTCATGGAACTCAAACTCTTGTTTCATCGCGGCCAAGAAATGATCTGAAACCCCGGTATTGTTGAGCAGTTCAACATATTGCTTCAGTTTGCGCTGGAAGTAGCTGCGCACCATTTCGCGAATTTCATCTTGCCTAAGCCGTGCCAAACCGCTGTCATCCCTTATCAACCGCCCGCAAGATGCAAGATAACGAGCAAGATCGCCAGCCCGATCTGAGCAGCGTGTG
>JAFLKA010000224.1 GCA_022712735.1 Marinosulfonomonas sp.
ATAAATATAATTAGGAAGCACGACAGATATGACCATGATGCGCTTTTTGACCCTTTGTCTGACCTTTGTTGCCTTGACCACAAGTGCGCAGGCACAAAACATGTTCGCCCCTGCCGTAAAGGTGAATGAACAGGCTGTCACCAATTACGAAGTCGATCAACGAGCCAAGTTTCTGACCTTGCTGCGCTCGCCGGGGGATTCGCAAGAAGAAGCGCTCAAGGCATTGGTCAACGAACGCCTGCAACTGGCTGCGGCGGTTGCGGCGGGGATCAACCTGACCGATGATCAGGTTCTGATCGGTATGGAAGAGTTCGCCGCGCGGGCAAACCTGAGTGTCGAGGATTTTATCAAAGCCATTGCCGGTGGTGGCGTGGCTCAGGAAAGTTTTCGTGATTTTGTGAAATCCGGTATGGCCTGGCGCGAGTTGGTGCGGGCCCGTTTCGGCCCCCGCGCGCAAATCACCGAAGCCGAAGTGGACCGCGCCATCGCGCTTACATCTGGCAAAGGCGGCTTGCGGGTGTTGCTAAGCGAAATCATCCTGCCAGCGCAAAACCCGCAAGCGACGGCCCAAAGCCAGAGACGCGCAAACGATATTAGTAAACTGACATCAACCGCAGCCTTTTCCGCACAGGCCCGCAGACATTCTGCATCCGGCACACGCGGACGTGGCGGGCAGCTGGACTGGATGCCACTGTCCAATCTGCCACCACAAATCCGCAGCCAGATATTGGCGCTGAGCCCCGGTCAGGTGACAGCCCCTATTTCGATCACCAACGGCATTGTGTTGTTCCAGTTGCGCGGCATCGAGGAAACCGATGCCCCCGAGACAACAGATGTATCGCTGGAATACGCCGCCTACTACATTCCGGGTGGGCGCAGCGATGCGGCCCTGAAAGAGGCAGCGCGGGTCAAGGGACGGGTTGATTCCTGTGATGATCTTTACGGCATCGCCAAAGGCCAGCCGGAAGAGCGGCTGGATATCGACACCCTGCCGATTGCCGAGGTGCCGCAAGATGTAGCGATCGAATTGGCTAAACTGGATCCTGGTGAAGTATCGACCAACCTGACGCGCGCCAACGGCGAAACGCTGATGCTGTTGATGCTGTGCGGGCGCACGGCGGAACTGGGCGAGGATGTGTCGCGCGAGGATGTGCGGGCGCGATTGTTCAATCAGCGACTGGAATCATACGCCAATGGCTATCTGTCCGAACTAAAAGCCGACGCCACCATCGTTTACCCATGAGCCGCGCACCGATTGCGCTGACTTGTGGCGAACCTGCGGGGGTTGGGCCCGAGCTGGCGCATAAAGCATGGCAGGAACTGGGCACGGATTTACCGTTCTTTCTGATTGGCGATGCGCGGCATTTACCTGACGGGGTTTCGGCAATTGAAATTGCCGACCCAGCCGAGACCGCGGGCGCGGCTCGGCATGGATTACCCTTGCTGCCACACCGCTTTGCCACACCATCGATTGCAGGCCAGCCCGCAGCGGAAAACGCCCAAGGGGTGATTGATGTGATTGCACGAGGTGTTGAACTGGTGCAATCAGGCGCGGCTTCGGCGCTGTGCACGGGGCCAATTCATAAGAAGGCGCTAAAAGACGGCGCTGGCTTTGCCTTTCCGGGGCATACCGAATTTCTAGCGTATCTGGCCGGGGTTGAACGTGTGGTGATGATGCTGGCTTGTGAGCAATTGCGGGTGGTGCCGGTAACCATTCACATTGCGCTGGCCGATGTTCCCGCCACCCTGACGGCTGACCTGTTGACCGACAGCATCCGGATCACCCATGCGGCGTTAAAGCGTGATTTTGGCGTGGAGACACCGCGCATTGCTGTGGCAGGGATCAACCCGCATGCTGGCGAAGGTGGAGCGATGGGGGATGAGGAAATCAAGATGATTGCGCCTGTGCTGGAGCAATTACGCGGTGAAGGTATCGACATTACCGGCCCGCTGCCCGCTGACACCATGTTCCATGCCCGCGCCCGCAAAGCCTATGATGTGGCGATTTGCATGTATCATGATCAAGCCCTGATCCCGATCAAAACCCTGGATTTTGATCGGGGGGTGAATGTGACGCTGGGCTTGCCGTTTATTCGCACGTCGCCAGATCATGGCACGGCATTTGACATTGCGGGGCGCGGGATTGCGCTGCCAACCAGTTTGATCGAGGCGTTGAAGATGGCGGAGCGGATGGCGCTTGCGCGGGGGGCTGGATGAAAGAGATTTTATGCGCTCCGCGCGGGGGATATTTCCAGCGTTTTACATTTAATGATGAAATTGAGCATCAGAATTCGCCCACACTTGGGGTGAATTCTGATTCAAGTGAATGCAAATTGCTGTATGGAACAATGGTGGGGGGACGTTAGATGATTGATAGCTTACCCCCCCTGCGCGAGGTGATCGCGGCGCATGATTTGCAGCCGAAAAAGGCACTGGGGCAGAACTTTTTGCTGGATCTGAACCTGACCGCCAAGATTGCCCGTCAGGCGGGGGATTTGACGGGGTGTGATGTGTTGGAAATCGGCCCCGGCCCCGGTGGTTTGACCCGTGGCCTGCTGGCCGAGGGGGCGCGGCGCATTCTAGCGGTGGAGAAGGATGCGCGCTGTTTGCCCGCGCTGGCCGAAATCGAGGCCGCCTATCCAGATCGTTTGCTGGTGATCAATGCGGATGCGCTGGAACTCGATGTGTTGCAGCACCTGACGCCACCGATTCGGGTGGTGGCCAACCTGCCCTATAATGTCGGGACCGAGCTGTTGGTGCGCTGGCTGACGCCTGATCAATGGCCGCCTTATTGGGACAGTCTGACGTTGATGTTTCAAAAAGAGGTGGCGCTGCGGATTGTGGCGCAGCCGGGCAGCAAGGCCTATGGGCGGCTGGCGATCCTGTCGCAATGGCGTTGCGATGCACGCATGGTGATGACGCTGCCACCCGAGGCCTTTACCCCGCCGCCAAAGGTGCATTCGGCAGTGGTGCATTTACAACGGCTAGAGCACCCGCGGTTTGAGGCCGATGCAAAGGTGTTAAGCCGCGTGGTGGCCGCCGGATTTAACCAGCGGCGCAAAATGCTGCGATCATCGTTGAAAGGGATCACACCAGACATCGAGGCGCATCTGGTTGCCGCAGGGATCAAACCGACCGAGCGGGCCGAGCAGGTGTCGATCGAGGCGTTTTGTGCGCTGGCCCGCGAGGTGGCAAAATAAAGCCCCGCAACTTTGGCGGGGCTTTATGATATTTGCTATTCCGCGGCTTCCGGCGTGTCAGGCTTGTCGGCCTGTTCCAGCGGATTTACCTTGGGCTTGCGGGTGCGTTTGCGCGGGGTCGGTTTGCTCTCGGGGGTGTCCACCAGCCCGTTGTCAGCACCTGTTTCCACAGCGGCCATATCCGGTTGCGGGGCCGAGGCAGGATCGACCTGTTTGTCGCCCCCCTGATTGGCCTGATTGGCTGGGCGCTCTGATTCCCGTTCCACCCGTGCCGCATCGCGTTCCTGACGCTCGCTATCGCGCTGTTGCTGCCGGTCACGGTTCTGCGCTTCTTGCTGCTCGCGTTTGGCATCGGCCTCGCGCATCGCTTCGGCCAGCATCCGCGTGTAATGTTCCGCATGTTGCTGGAAGTTTTCCACCGCCACACGGTCATCGCCCAGCTGCGCGTCGCGCGCCAACTGGTTGTATTTTTCAATGATCTGTTGCGGCGTGCCGCGCACTTTACCTTCGGGACCGGAACTGTCGAAAACGCGGTTCTGGTTGTTACCGTGGCTTTGGCGACTGCGGTTTTTATTGCCCCGCGAACGTGATTTGGATGATCTCATGGTTTAATTGTATCCAGCCATATATGGGCTAATTCGCTTATGATCTCTGCCGCGCCTCTTGCGTGGGGTTATTCAAACCGGA
>JAFLKA010000131.1 GCA_022712735.1 Marinosulfonomonas sp.
ATGCGGATATTTGTGGCATGCTTATATAGGTTCGCAACCATCACTTCGCGGATAAGCAGGTAAAAGTGGCTATCCTCTTCTACAATTGATTTTACTTTTCCCGCAAACGGCCCGACCAGACCATAAGCCAGAAAAATACCTAGAAATGTACCAACCAACGCCCCACCAATAAGTTTACCGAGGATTTCTGGCGGCTGGTCTAGCGAGCCCATCGTTTTGATAATCCCCAAAACAGCGGCAACAATTCCCAGCGCCGGAAGAGCATCTGCCAGAGTCTGCAATGCGTGGCTGGAATGAAGCGCGTGATGCATATTCGCCGTCATGCGTTTTTCCAAAACCTCTTCTACCTGATACGGATCATCATAATTCATCGAGGCCGACCGCAGCGTGTCACAGATCAGGGCAATTGCCTCTTCGTCTTTCAGGATTTTGGGATAACGCGAGAAAATTGATGATTCATTCGGGGCCTCGATATGTTCTTCCAGCCCAACCGGATTCTGACGTGCAAACCGGATCAGTTCAAACAACAGGCACAACAAATCCCGGTAATCTTCGTGCTTCCAGGTCACCCCTTTGAACACTTTTCCCAAGTCCTTGAGGGTTTGTTTTACCTGCGGGATATCATTGCCGATCAGGAAGGCCCCAACGCCCGCCCCCCCGATCATTGTTAACTCGAACGGGGCCGCTTTCAGGATGATTCCCATCTTGCCGCCAGCCGCCAGATAGCCACCAAAGACCATGACAAAAATCATGACAATTCCGATAATACCGACCATTCAGATCACTCCGCCAATATGACATATTCCGCTGCAAGTCTCGCAGACGAGAGTTAAGAAACCCTCATTTTTCTGTTGGAACATCGGCGTTCCGACCGGCCAGAATAACGCTGATTGAATATGCTTTGGCTGGCGTAAGCCCTGCAAATATCGCCGCGGCTGAATCTGCCCGCATCCGGCCAAGAAATCCGGCCGAAAACTGCGGGTCCATTTCCTCAAACAAAGCCGCCGCGTCTTTTGCCTTCATATTTTCATAAACCGATGTCAGGCGGGCAAGATCATCTTCGGCCGCCGTATTTGCAGATGCCATAGTCGACTTCAACTTTTGTTCAGCTTCAATCAATGCTGTCCGGTTCCGCTTCATGCCAACTTCGGCCACGGCGATCGCCTGCATCCGGTTTGCAAGCGCCATTTCCTGCTGTCCGATCCGCACTTCCCGTTGCTTTATCACCGCAAGCAACTCGCCAATTCCTTCGCCGCTTTCGCAGGCAACAGGCGTATGCACTTCTTCTTTTTCAGAATGGCGCAATGCTTCAACCTCGCGTGCGATTGCGCTGCCTGTCCCAGACCCTAACCGCAACAGCCCCGACGCAAGGAAAAATCCGGCGATCAGGATTAGTGCGCTGCGACCACCTTTGCGCACACGCTTTTTTTCATTCTTTTTTCTGGTCACTCTGCTGCCTCCACCATCCTGTCCTGATGCCGCAAAAACAGGGCCTCGGGATTTGCTTCCTTTTTCGGTTCTTTGCGGTGTTCAACGGGTTCCGGCAAGTCGTGCATTGACGCCATCAACAGCTCAAGCCGTTTAGCGACATCTTCGGCCTTGCCTGTCAAACTCTCCAAGGATGATGTCGAATCACTCGCAGCACCCCGCGCCCGCTCAAGGGTTTTTGTCATGTCATCAACCTGAATCGACAGCACGGCAACGGCACCGCCAACACCCTTTTCCAGATCATTAAACCGGTTCAGCCGGCGCGACAAAATCATACAGTAAAACGCAGCGCCAAGGGCGCCCGCAACAAGTAAAATATCGGCAATCAGTATCATTGCACCCTCCTAATTCAGCACAAATTCCATTATTAAAAGATCTTTCACGCGCCCTTCGCCTGTTACAATCTGAATCCGTCTCAGCATCTGGGCCCGCAAGCGGATCAGCGCGCTCGGATCTTCAAGGTCACGCACATCAACGGCCCGCAAATACCCGTTCAGAATATCCATTACCCGCGGCAGTAATGTTGTGACTTCAGTCTCGAACTAACCCGTAACTTCGAGTTGTGCCCGAAACCGCAAAGACTGATTCTTTGCGCCGCTGCCTAAATTGATAATCAGCGGCTCCATCGGCACAAAAACTACATCCGGCATGGGCGCCACTTCTGCATGCGAATCGGTTTCAGCCTCTTCGTGGGTGCCGAAAAGCATGCCTGACTGCACGGCGAAAAACCCGCCGCCACCGCCCGCCACCGCCAATATCAGCCCTATTATCAAGGGTTTCTTCGACTTTTTCTTTGGGCCGTCTTCTTCAATTTCAGTTTCGTCTGCCATAATCACACCGGTTTTTTCGCTCCTCCCTCTAATACCTGTCAGGGGCTAACCGATTATTAAGCCTGTTCGGCGAAACATAAGGAGACGTCCGGGCAGAAAGCCCACCTAATATCGGAGGAACGTCTTGCAACAGCTACTGTCTGTCTGGACCACACTTGACCCACGCCGCCGCATAATTGTTGTGCTTGCCACCGTTGCGATGTTCGCAACCGTTCTGGCGCTTTCACGCATGGCAACTGCGCCGGGAATGTCACTGTTATATGCGGGACTGGAAAGCAGCGCCGCGGGCGAGGTTGTGGCCACGCTGGAGCAACGCGGCGTATCCTACGAGGTGCGGGGCGGGACCATCTTTGTCGACAGCAGCAGGCGGGACGAGTTGCGCATGACATTGGCCAGCGAAGGGCTGCCAACCAATAATTCCGCAGGCTA
>JAFLKA010000290.1 GCA_022712735.1 Marinosulfonomonas sp.
CGCCAAGGGGCCGAAAATACTGCCGTTCCAGCGCAAACCGAACGGCGCAAAAAGTTCATGCCGTTTGCCGTTCTCGGCGATGGCTTCGGCCACCACGCGCCCGATCGCGGGCCCGGTGTTCAACCCGTGTCCACCAAGTGCCGTCGCCGCCCAAACATTGGGTTTAAGCTCGTGAACGTACGGCATTTTATGACGCGAATAGCCCATCAGCCCTGTCCAAGCGACCTCAATTTCAACATCCGCCAGCTGTGGGAAGACTTCCAGTACACGGTTCTTCATCAGCTGCGTTAGATTGGGCGGTGATTTTGCGAGGCCAGACATGCCGCCACCCCACAACAATTCCCCCGTTGGGGTGACGCGGAAGTAGTCAGCAGACAGACGGGTATCGGCAACGGCCGCCTGCGTGTTCATCAAGCCATTCAGGCGATCTCCAAGATTTTTCGTGCTGATCACATAGGTCGCAATTGCCAGCAAGCTGTTGTAGAGCTTGCCAAATTCAGGGCCACTATACCCACTACCGCACAACACGGTATATTTCGACTTTACGGTACCGCCGATGGTTTTGGTGATCTTCTCAGCGCCGTTGTGATCCATCGAGATCATCCCGGATGCCTCAAACACCTGCCCGCCGTTTTTCTGTATGTGCATCGCCAGGCCCTTACAGTAGTTCAGCGGATGGATGTGGTAACTTTCCGGGTCAAAATACCCGTCGAAAAACCGTTCTGAATTCACCAGTTCACGCAGCTTTTCTTTCGGGAGATATTCCTTCACATGGCCAAATTTTTCAGCTGAGGCGCGGATACTGTCCTGCATGCCCTTTGCATCTGGATAGCGAGAGACAGAAATCGTTCCGGCCACCGGATCAACGCCTTCAAGCGCAAGGTCGCGGGTATTGTCGATGACGGTATGAATACCTTCGCGCGACAGATCATAGAGCGCGCGCGCGCCCTTTGGTCCAACACGGTCAAGAGTGCTGTCTGGTCCCGCGAAACCTGCGGAAAGAATACCGCCGTTTCGACCACTTGCGCCCCAACCGACACGGTTTTTTTCCAGCACGACAACAGTCATGCCGCGCCTGGTCAGCTCCCACGCGGTGCTGATCCCTGCAATGCCGCCGCCGATCACGCAGACGTCCGCCTCCAGAGTGCCTTGCAACTGTGCAAAGCTTGAATCCTGTACCAGAGTGCGGGTGTAATAGCTGTCGATATAGCCAGATTTGGTCACGATTTTCCCCGAATTTCCAGTCAACCTGACATGTTTTCAGGCAGGATGCATCCAAATTCAGCTCATGAATGGATGTGGTTTTCGACGGTATCATACAAAGTTTTGGATCACCGCCAAAGCCATGGGGCAGAGGGACGCGGTTTCTTTTTCCAAAGACAAAAGTTTCCTCTATAGCCGGGCGGGTTTATCGTCTAGCGTTGGAAAAAATGAAACAGCTTGAGGCCACAAATGTCTAACATCTTTGATCAGGAACTTGAGGATCGGCTTGTGCGGTATGCCGCAATTGACAGCCAAAGCGATGAGGACTCCACAACATCGCCGAGCACCGAAATTCAGTTTGACATGTTGCGCCTCCTTAAACAGGAATTGAGCGAAATTGGCGCTCAAGACGTGGAATTGACGGATTATGGCGTGGTCATCGCCACCATTCCGGGCACTGTTCCAGCTCCAACTATCGGCTTTCTTGCCCACGTTGATACAGCGCCCCAGTATAATGCGACCGGTGTAAAGCCGCGCGTGATCAGAGGCTACAACGGCGGAGAAATTACCTATCCTGACGTGCCGGATTTAGTCTTGTCACCGGACGAATACCCTTATTTGGCGGAAAAGATCGGTCAGGATATCATAACGGCGTCAGGATCCACATTGCTGGGGGCCGATGATAAGGCGGGCGTGGCTATCATTATGACTGCGGCGCGACACATGCTGGCCAATCCTGAAATCCCTCACGGCCCCATCCGTATAGCATTCACCCCTGACGAAGAAATAGGGCGTGGCGTCAACTCCAAACTGCCCAAGGACTTTGCTGCCGATTTTGCCTATACCTTCGATGGCGCGGCGGTTGGCGAGATTGAGTACGAAAGCTTTTCCGCAGATGGCGCAGTGGTCACGGTCATTGGGGTCTCGATCCATCCCGGTCTGGCAACCGGTAAAATGGTCAGCGCTATTCATCTAGCGTCGAAAATCATCTCGACCTTACCACAGGCCACTATGACGCCGGACACGACCTCCGAGCGTGTAGGTTTTATTCATGCGACCGAAATGGTTGGGGATGCCGCCGAAATGAAGGTCAAATTTATCCTTCGGGATTTCGAGCGTGATGGCCTTGCCGCGAAGGGCCAACTTCTTGAACAGGTCTGCGCGACGGTTCAGGCAACGGAGCCGCGCGCCGAGATCACCTGCACGATTGCCCCGCAGTACCGCAACATGCGCTATTGGCTTGAAACAGATATGGAACCAGTGAACGTGGCGCGAGCCGCGGCGCGCGAACTGGGTATAGAACCCGTTTCCGTTCCGATCCGTGGTGGCACCGACGGCTCGCGTTTGACCGAGATGGGCATACCAACACCAAACCTATTTACGGGCATGCAAAATATTCATGGGCCCCTCGAATGGATATCGGTCCAAGACATGGCCATAGCGACAGAGCTGTGCCTGAAAATATCGCGGCTCGTGGCGCGGCCAAAAGAAGATTGAGGTCTCGACTTATTAAATGGTTTGCGTGTTAACCCGTTGCGCTTGAGGCTTGCATGCTTTGATCTACGGATCGTGCGTTTAGCACGCAGATGTTCAAGCAGTTCCTTCTTCAGAACCCCGCGCGCCTGTATGTAAAGGCTTCGATATATCGTTTCGTGTGACACCTGCTTATGTGGCTCCTCGGGAAACTCCCGTTTCAGCCAGCCCGCAATCTGCTCCAGTGACCACTTGCGCCGTAGCTTGGCTGATACTGCGCGGCTTAAAGCTGGGTAGCAAGCCAGCTTGCATTTCTTGGGCCGCAAGCCGCGATCCCACGCCGCTTGTTCGGACGTCGTAGCCCGATAATCTGATGGCCCACCATTGCGCCTGACTTCGCGACTTATGGTCGAGGGCGCAAGGTCAAACGGCCTAAACTTAAACGCTTGAAAATAGTTATTAGTCTATCAGAGAAATCCGGAATGCGATGCGCAGCATTGAAAAAGATCACATCCAGCAAGCGAATTATTTCGACGGTAAACCTTCACGGACCGGACCATGGCGCAGAGGTGTTCCATCGCCATTGAATTCTGAAAAGCGTGGCAGATTGTCAGCGATATCAAACCAAGAGATGCGTTCAGAATCGAAGGAATGACCGTTCGGCACAAGAACATTTGGATTGTCGAAAGTGCTGATATGGATTTCGAAAATCGGGCCACCCCGTGTGCTGCTGACACCTTCCCACGTTAAGGGTGTTCCGCAGTTGCCGCAAAATGCACGCCCCACACCTTCAGAGGATTGGTAAATTTTACGCTCAACACCGCTGAAAATGACCTGATCGGCCATATATCCAGCCAAGGTTACAACGGGCCCCCCAGTGTGGCTGCGACAGCTTTTGCAATGACAATGGTTCACACCAAAGGTATCGCCTGTCGTTTCATATCGCACGGCACCGCACATGCAGCCGCCTGCCAATTTCGTCTCGTTGGTCATCTTGTTATCCTCATCGTCCATTTTAAAGATCGGGGTACATCAGCTTTTCACATATTTACGCCAGTTATGTTCCTCAACGAAGCCAAGCATCTCACGTATCTTGCGGTTAGAGAACAACGCTTCGTGTTCACCAAGACTACGCGTGATTGGTGTGCCCGCATAGAACTGTTCGACAAGGTCCGCTGATGGAATGATCGCCGTGTTGGTGTCATTTCCGGCATTGAACACCTGATACCCGAGACCGTCCGTCTTAATACAAAGATCAACGATCTGCCCAAGGTCACGCGCGTCGATATAACAGAATGCATTGCGCCGCCTTTGCTCGGGATTAGTGAAAAAATCTGGGAAGCGGTTGTATTCGTGTGGCTCGATTACATTGCCAATTCGCAGGGCATAAATATCGGTTCCAAACCGCCTTTGGAAGGCGCGTGCGGTCTGTTCATTCACGACTTTGGACAGGCCGTAGCTATCCATCGGGTCAACGTCGTAATCTTCTTCCAGCGGGAAGGATTTTGGATTGACCCGACCATCTGAAAAGCAAATGCCATAGGTAGTCTCGGAGGAGGCAATAACGACTTTCTTGATGCCCAGCTTCACTGCTGCTTCAATCACGTTATACGTGCCAATCGTGTTCACCCGAAACGTCTCGTTATCAGGATTGATAAGAATACGTGGAACGGCAGCAAAATGCACAACAGCGTCAAATTCCGGAACACTAGTACCCGTTTCCATTTCATCCCAGTCAGCATAGCTGGTCATCACATTGAACATCTGACCGGAGTCAGTGATGTCGGCGATAAGGGTTTCTACACCCTCAAGTTCAAGAGGAACCAGATCGACGTTCAATACGCGATGGCCCTGAGCGATCAGATACGCGACGGCATGTCTTCCAGCTTTGCCAGAACCGCCTGTAAATAGA
The DNA here is from genome assembly GCA_022712735.1 of Marinosulfonomonas sp. The sequence continues at coordinate 4,589 of JAFLKA010000290.1, forward strand.
ATACGTTTACCCATGGTTGATGATCTTCTCTTTTGTATATTATGACTGACCTCTCACATATCGCATTACAAGCACAAATATATTAAACGCTAAAACACAGACCGTATGAAAATCAGATTAAGGCACCATTTATCATTGAGCCTAATCCCCACTTCATTCGCATAGACAAAATTTGGTTGACTGCCTAAGGGGCTTTCTCAAAAAGCAACGCGTCCAGACCCCGTATCAGCCCGCTCGCAGAGTTTACTTTTCTCGCCGCCAGCAAGGTGCCTGAGACATAGGGCTCGGCGCTCTGGCCCGCTTCATGGCGAATGACCAAATTCTCGCCTTTCATGCCGAAAATAGCTTCACAACGTAAGGTAAACCCCGGCGTGCGGACGCAATGAACCTGCACGCCATTGATGGTTGCGCCACGCGCCTCTTGGGGGCCATGCAGGCTGTCTATCGGCCTTGCTTGTTGCGGTTTCTGGACATTGCCCAGCTTTTCGGCCAATTCCCGCGCCGTACCACTTGGAACATCTTCTTTCTCGGCCCATGCGTGTTCAAGCACTTCAAATTGTGGAATGTGCTCTGCCGCAATCAGGGCCAGATGTTGCATCAATGTGGCCGTCAGGCTGAAATTTCCGCCACCAATCACGCCAACGCCTTTTTCTTGGGCCAGATGTGCGATTTCATCATAATCCTCAAGCGTCAGCCCCGACGTGCCAACAACCACCGCAACCCCTTGTGAGATCGCGTACAAGACGTGTTCCTTGACGGATGTTGTATTAGTATAATCGATGAAAACATCCACATCCGGCTTTAGCGCGGCACGGATATTATCGCAAATGTCGACCCCGATCAGCTCGCCCAACCCCAATACCTCCCCGACATCCCGGCCCTTCGTGGACCGCGCCATCGCGCTCACCAGCACCATGTCTTCGCTTTTAATGATTCCACGGGCGACTTCTGAACCCGTCCACCCGGTAACACCCGCAACGCATATTTTTATGGTCATAAGTTTCGCCTTCCATATATTTCCTAATATCTTTCAAATGGTCGCCCCAACATGCCTTTTGTATCTTTGATTTACAGGAAAAAAGACAAATAGGCATATTAGCACAACCTTTCCGCCCAACCGATCTTCGCGCCTCAAAAATGCTGCACGGAGCATGAATGGCAGCAATACGAAAGCTGCACCGCAGCACTATATCGACCGGCAAAGGCAGCTATGGGCCGGATACGTGGCGACATGAAGGTGCATTATTGTTTAGTAATATCACAGTACGGAAGCCGGCTTGGATGGGTTGCTTCTGCCTTTCGCAAGTATACTACTGCCATTTTACCGGTTTGCACTTACGGAGTAGATTGACATGGATAGTAGTATCGAGCGGCCAACCGATGGTTTTCAGTTGACAGTGACCTTTCAGTATTACCGTGATTTACCGACGGCGATGGCATTCTACGAGAACGTTTTGGGTTTCACGCTGGCGATAGATCAGGGCTGGTCAAAAATTTATCTTATTGAAGGGCTGTCACATATCGGGCTTGTCGATGATGCCAAGGGCATGCAGCATTGGGCCGAAGCCAAGACATGCCAGATCTGCCTGCGTGTGCCGGATGTCGCGGCCTGGTACCTTTGGGTCGGCCAAGCAGGGGTAAGTGGTCTGACCGCGCTTCGTGAAAACAAAGAATTGGGGATTCGTGCTTTTGCATTCCTTGATCCCGAGGGATATCAGATTGAGGTGCAGACTGCGGATCCTGGCTACTGAATGTCAAAGAAATTACCCGCCCACCATAAGCGGCATCAATACGACTTCGCTGTCAGGTTTCACAGGGGTGAACCAGGCCTCGCGATAGATTGTGCCATCAATCGCGAGGGAAACCCCCCGATCAATTTGAGGTTTCAGTCCGGGGTGTTTTTGTTCAAGCTGGGTCAGAACTTCTTTAAAGGTTGCCGCATCCACGTTCACTTCGGCAGCCCCACCCGTCGCCGCGCGGAGAGAGCCCCAAACGACAACTTTAACCATAACCCTATCCTTTTATGGTTTTCAATATTTTCGGAGGTGACATCGGGAGCTCATACATCCTGTGGCCGATCGCGCGTGACACGCCATTGGACAAAGCGGCCAGCGGGGGGACGATTGATGTCTCGCCGACGCCGCGCACACCGTATGGGTGACCGGGATTTGGAATTTCCAGAATGACAGCTTCGATCGGTGGCAGACCGGACGCCACCGGAATGCGGTAATCCAGAAAACCCGGGTTTTTGCAGCAGCCCGTCCGGCCCATAAATATATTCCTCGTTCAGTGCCCAGCCGATGCCCTGAACAGCGCCACCCTGCATCTGGCCTGTCTGACGTCAGCACCTATGGAACAGATTTGCGGTATTGAATAGGGGAGGGTTTCTGTCTCATCGTAACCTTCAAGGAGTGAAGATGAGACAGAAACCCGGAACACGGCGCACAGCGTCGGAGAAGATAGGCAAAGACATCAAGCGAGCGTACCGCTGCCCGGCAGTCGATACAGAGTATCGATGAGAGGGGCGCAAGCAATATTCAGCTGAGGAGAAGATCAGGATTGTTCTTGATGGACTTCGTGGTGAAGATAGCATTGCCGAGCTGTGCCGTTGTGAGGAATTTCCCAAGGTGTTTATTGCAAAAGCTGTAAACAACAACAGCTGGTGCGCGCCAGACAAACTGGCTATGATATGGTAATATGACCCCCTCGGCACTTGATGTATATCAAGGCAATATCCCGCGGAACACATATGCATACTTAAACTGTAACCATTTAGATATCAAATCAATGTCACCCGACTCTTCGAAAACAACAACTCGAAAAACCATAAAGCGGCTTGGCGGGGCACATCAAATTGTTGCTGCCCTTGTTGCTTTGTCGATTTTTCTGGCGCAGGCTATGCCGATGGCAGCAAGCCACGGTGCTGGTGAGGGTGACTGGATCGTGATTTGTAGTGGCGAGGGTGCCAAGCTTATCCAGCTGGATGGGGATGACCCCAATAAAGGCGAATGCAGCCACTGTTCATATTGCCTGATCTCTGACCATAATGCCCAAGGCAATATGATACCGCATTCAGGCATCCTGACACCTTTCGATTTTACCAACATTATCTATGGGAACCCGCAGACCATCGGTCTGACGGGCCCAGAGCAATACTGGTCTGCATGTCGCGGACCGCCAATCGCGAGCAAGAACAGTATCATGACAGCATCGATATCTTTACCAACCAAAGAACAGATTCAGGGACTTTTTGATGCATGGGATTCACCATGTTTTTGAAAAAACCCGATTTAAAAATCTTCGCGACACTCCGCTTTTTTGCACTTCTGCAGATCATGCTTTTGGCCATTGCCGGAAGCGTTGCGGCACAAGCCCCTCCTATTTTGAACCAATTCATCTCGGAAATCCCAGCCCGTGAATTGGTTGCCGGCGCTGATGCCTATGGCGATTTGCTGGAAAACATCCCCGTTGTCCCAGTCCTGAAGGGCGACGAGGTCATGGGCTATGCCTATATCACCTCGGATTTTGTTGGCACCACCGGTTATTCGGGCAAGCCGATCCATGTGATGGTGGCGATTGATAATGACGCCAAATTACTGGGGGCCAATCTGGTCAAACACTCGGAGCCGATCGTTCTGATTGGCATTCCCAACAGTAAAATCAAAGCCATGACCGAAAGTTACGTCGGGCTTGATATTGTTGCCGAGGCGGCGGCGGGCGGCTCGGGTCATGATATTGATATCATTTCGGGCGCAACGGTGACGATTATGATCATTGATGATTCCGTTGTGCGCTCCAGCATCAAAGTGGCGCGTGCGTTGGGCTTGGGAGGCCTGAACAATGACGCAGCCAACGCCGGACCGACCCATGAATTGAATATGGACGAGCGCACGATCCGTGATTGGAACACCATGGCAGGAGATGGCACGGTGCGGCGAATGACGCTGGACATCGGCCAGATCAACGAGGCATTCGCGGCGACAGGTGATAAGCGCGTTCTAAAGCACGAAGAACCCGGCGCAGATGACGATACCTATATCGACATGCACGTAGCGCTGATTTCGGCACCCGCCATCGGGCTTAGCCTGATGGGTGAAAATGAATACGGCAATCTGGTTAACTGGATGGAGGAAGGCGAGCAAGCGATCCTGATTATGGGTCGGGGCATGTTTTCCTTTAAAGGAAACGGCTATGTGCGCGGCGGGATATTTGACCGGATCCAGCTGATTCAGGGCGACATCTCGGTGCGTTTCCGTGACAAGGGGCACCGCCGCTTGGGCAAATTGGCGGCAGAAGGCGCACCATCTTTTGTCGAGATCGACATGTTCAAAATTCCGGCTGATTCAGGGTTTGATCCAACCAAGCCATGGCGCATCCAGCTGTTGGCGCAGCGCGTTGTCGGGCCGATTGAAAAAACGTTTCTGACCTATGATCTGGGGTATAAAACCCCTGCGCAGTATCTAACATCTTTGGCTGTGCCAACTCTGGATACGGTCATCGAATCAGAGGCTGATACAGCCGCTCGCAAAGCGCTTTGGCAACGAATCTGGAAAAGTAAAACCATTGAAATTGGCCTGCTGCTCGGGATGCTGACGATTCTGACGGGTGTGTTTTTCTTTCAGATGCAGGTCACACGGCACAAACGCGCATTCTACTGGTTTCGCATGTCATTCCTGCTGGTAACGCTGTTATTTCTGGGCTGGCACCAGAATGCACAGCTGTCGATCGTGAACCTGATGGCGCTGGGGGCGTCACTAAACAGCGGGTTCAGTTGGGACGCCTTTTTGATGGATCCTTTGGTGTTCATCCTGTGGGTCTCTGTCGCTGTGACATTGCTGTTTTGGGGCCGCGGCGGGTTTTGCGGATGGCTGTGCCCGTTTGGCGCATTGCAAGAAATCACCAACCAGATTGCGCGGTTTTTCAAGGTGCCGCAATGGACCCTGCCATGGGGCTTGCATGAACGACTTTGGCCGCTGAAATACATGATATTCCTTGGCCTGTTCGGCCTGTCTATGGTCTCAATTTCGCTGGCAGAACATTTTGCCGAGGTTGAACCGTTCAAGACCTCGATCATTCTGAAATTTGTGCGCACTTGGCCCTATGTGCTGTTTGCCACTGTGGTTCTGGGCATAGGCCTGTTTATCGAGCGCTTCTATTGTCGCTACATTTGCCCGCTGGGGGCTGCACTGGCGATCCCTGGACGGATACGGATGTTTGACTGGCTGAAGCGCTATAAGGAATGCGGCAGCCCTTGCCAGACCTGCGCCAATGAATGTTTCGTTCAGGCGATCCACCCAACCGGTGAAATCAACCCGAACGAATGCCTGTCCTGTCTGCATTGTCAGGTTCTGTATCAGGACCACAGCAAATGCCCCGTCGTTATTCTCAAAGACAAACGACGCGCAAAGATGGCCACAAGTTCTGATGCACTGGACCGTCTGATTAAAGAACCAAATTCAACTTCATCAACTTCAACAAAGGAGAACTGATATGTCTGTAGATGACAAAACCAACGAGGGAATTTCGCGCCGCGATGTTCTGAAGGGCCCGATCAAGGGGGCCGCAATTGCCGGCACATTGGCTGCCGTTGGCGGCACAGCGCTGATGTCAGGTCCAGCGGCTGCTGGCAACGAAGTGGTCGCGCCGGGCGAGTTGGACGACTATTACGGGTTCTGGTCGTCAGGTCAGGCGGGCGAGCTACGTATCATGGGCGTGCCATCGATGCGCGAACTGATGCGTGTGCCTGTGTTCAACCGTTGTTCGGCCACGGGCTGGGGTGATACCAATGAATCCAAAAAAATCCTGACCGAAGGCTTGATGCCAGAAACCAAGGAATTTCTAGCCAAACGTGGCATGGAAACCTACCACAACGGCGACTTGCACCACCCGCATATGTCGTTCACCGATGGCACCTATGATGGCCGCTATCTGTTCATGAACGACAAGGCCAACACCCGTGTTGCCCGCGTGCGTTGTGACGTGATGAAATGCGACAAGATCATCGAAATCCCCAACGCATCGGACATCCACGGCCTGCGCCCGCAGAAATTCCCGCGCACCGGTTATATCTTTGCCAATGGTGAACACCGCGTACCGCTGGTCAATGACGGCACCAATATGGATAAGATCGAAGACTATGTTTCGATCTTTACCGCGATTGATGGGGACACCATGGAGATCGCCTGGCAGGTCACTGTAACAGGTAACCTCGACAACACAGATTGCGATTATCAGGGTAAATACGCTGTTTCGACCAGCTATAACTCGGAAGGCGCTGTTGAACTAACCGGCATGATGGAAGCCGAGATGGACCATGTGGTGGTGTTTAACATCGCTCGCATCGAGGCAGCTGTCGCCGCTGGGGAGTACAAGGAATACAACGGCGTCAAAGTTCTCGACGGCAAGAAGGGATCAAAACTGACCACATACATCCCGATCCCGAACAGCCCGCACGGTGTGAACTCGTCCCCCGACGGCAAATATGTGATGATCAACGGCAAACTGTCGCCAACTGTTTCGATCATCCAGTGGGACAAGCTGGAAGCCGTCTTTGACGGTGCTGAACCGCGCTCTGCCGTGGTTGGCGAACCTGAACTGGGCCTTGGCCCGCTTCACACGGCGTTTGACGGCAAGGGCAACGCCTATACCACGCTGTTCTTGGACAGCCAGATTGTGATGTGGAATATCGACAAAGCGGTGAAGCTATATGGCGGGGCCGATGTTGATCCGATCATCCGCAAAACCGATGTCATGTATCAACCCGGCCACAACCACTCATCCATGGGTGAAACCAAAGAGGCCGATGGCAAATGGCTGGTGTCGCTGAATAAATTCTCGAAGGATCGGTTCCTTAATGTGGGGCCACTGAAACCCGAGAATGACCAGCTGCTGGATATCTCCGATGGTAATCTGGAAGTCGTGCATGATGGCCCGACCTTTGCCGAACCGCATGACTGTATCATCGTGCGCCGTGACATTGTGAACCCTGTGAATGTCTGGGATCGCAATGACGTGACATGGGAAGATGCCCGCAAACAGGCCGAAGCCGATGGCGTTGATCTGGAAGAAGGCTCCGAAGAAGTCATTCGTGACGGCAACAAGGTGCGTGTTTACATGTATTCCTCGGCGCCAACCTTCTCGATGGAGCAATTCACCGTCAAACAGGGCGACGAGGTAACGATCTATATCACCAACATCGACGATGTGGATGATCTGACCCACGGTTTCACCCTTGGCAACCACGGTATTTGTATGGAAGTTGCGCCACAGGCGACGGCTTCTGTTACATTTACGGCGGATCGTCCCGGTGTTCACTGGTATTATTGCCAATGGTTCTGTCATGCGCTGCACATGGAAATGCGTGGCCGGATGCTGGTTGAGCCTGCATAAGGGATCGCTTTGATGATGCTGCGTTTGTTCTTGCTAATTATCTTGCTGTTGCCGGTATCCATTGCCGGTGCCGTCGAGATGATTGTGCCCGCAACGGATGCTGCATTGAGCAAAGCATTGAAAACTGCGCAGGCGGGGGATGTTCTCC
>JAFLKA010000132.1 GCA_022712735.1 Marinosulfonomonas sp.
TGGCCTCGATCATAAGTCGCGCGGCCAAGGCGCGGCGGCGCTCGGACACCCAGAACAGGATCGCGCCAAAGGCCAGCAACAGGGCCGCTACCGTCGCCGCCTGTAGCCACGCCAACCGCTGCGCGGTTGCGGTGTTCAGCAACACTTCGCCGGTCATGCCGATGATCGGCAGGGGCTGGGTCAAGTGCAGGGCGCGGCGCGGGATATAGGGGCCGGAATTAAGTGACCAGATTTCATGACCGCCAATATTGCGCACCGCATCGGGGCCAAACCCGCCCGCCGCATTGCGGCTGCGCAACACCAGTTCCGAGCGGTTGGCAACAAAAATTACCCCGCCCGCATCGGTGAAAAACACCGCGTGTGGATCGCCCCGCCAATCGGATTCCTCGACCGCCTCCATATCGACGGCCACAATCACCGCCCCTAGCGCCTTGTCCCCTTCGAGGATTGGCGCTGCAAAAAAGAACGCCCGCTGGTTGCTGCCCCCAATTCTGGCGTGGCTGGTGCCAAGTGCGCCACGCATCGCGCGCTCGTAATGCGGCTGGCCTGCCAGAGGGGCGCTAACGTGCGCCATTGAGGAGGCAAGCACCAGCCCGTCGCCTGATGCCAGCAGGATTTCAACCGCACCGGTTTTATCCGCCGTGGCCAGCAACAAGCGCATGGTTTGCGAAGCATCACCCTGCCCTTTGGCCAGCGCCACCAGTTCAGGATGGTCCGCCATCAACACCGCCACTTGGCGGAACCGTTGCAACTGGCCAACCAACCGGTCCGAGGCCAGCGATAAATCGGCCTGCCCGCGCGCCGCCAGTTGGGTGAGCGCTGCCGAGTAGGCAAACCACCCCGCCCCGCCCGCAACACCTGCGACCAAGGCCAGAAATAGAACCAGCGCAATCGCGCGACCTGTGGCAAAACCTGTCATAGGGCGCGATTGTAAAAACCTGCGCTTGCAATGACCATCCCCTTTGGTGAAAATCACCGGATGAAGCATATCAGCCAATCCCCGACCGACCCCGCATTCGTGCAAAACCCCTATCCGTTTTATGAGCGCATCCGCCATTTGGGCGATCTGGTGTTCTGGGATGACTACGATATGGTCTGCGTTGGCGGCTATGACGCGGTGAACGCGATTTTGCGCGACCGGCGGCTGGGGCGTGAAATGCCTGCTGACCTGCAAGCTGCCATTCCCGAACGCCTCGCCCCGTTTTACGCGATCGAGGCCAATTCGATGCTGGAACTGGACCCGCCGCGCCACACCCGCCTGCGGTCCTTGGTGTTGCGCGCGTTTACCTCGCGCCGGATTAAGGAGCTGGCGCCCGAGATAGATGTGCTGTGCCATCAGTTGATAGATGCATTTCCGCCAAATCGCGTCGACCTGCTGCCCGCTTACGCGCAGAAAATTCCAGTCATCATCATCGCCCGTCTGTTGGGGGTGCCGGAAGGCATGGCCGATCAACTGCTGGTCTGGTCAAACGCGATGGTTGGCATGTATCAGGCGGGGCGCACCATTGCGGATGAAGATGCCGCCGTTCGTGCCAGTGCCGAATTTGCCGGTTTCATGCGGGGTTACGTCGAAAAACGTCGCAGCACACCTGCGGATGATCTGATCACCCACCTGATTGCGGCTGAAGAAGGCGGCGAGAAGCTGACAACGGACGAGTTGATCACCACCTGCATCCTGTTGCTGAACGCAGGTCACGAGGCCACGGTGCACACCATGGGCAACGGCATCAAAACCCTGTTGGAGACCAAAACACCTGTGACGGCGCTGGCCCCCGATACGGTTGATGCCACGGTCGAGGAAATCCTGCGATATACCCCGCCGCTGCATATTTTCATGCGCATCGCCACTGATGATCTGGAGCTGTTCGGCCATGAAATAAAGCGCGGCCAGACCATTGGCTGTCTGCTGGCCAGCGCCAACCGTGACCCATCTGTATATGATACACCGGATCAGTTCATCCCGAACCGGGCGCTAAAGGCCAACACATCCTTTGGTGGGGGTTTGCATTTTTGCGTTGGCGCACCATTGGCACGACTAGAGATGCAGATTGCCTTGCCTGTGTTGTTTTCCCGATGTCCGGATTTGTGTTTGGCGGAGGCGCCGCAGTTTGCAAACCTCTATCATTTTCATGGGTTGGAAGCGTTGCACGTTACCTATTAGGGTTGTGCCACGCTATGCGTGTCACCCCGCGCGTTTTGCCCCTGCGGGACACAACGATGCCTGCGGCGCAGGTATTTGAGGCAAGAAGAAGGGGAAATGGTCCAGTTTTATGGCTACGACATTGCGCCGCGCCATCGTATCTGGACCAGCATCGCGCAACACCTTATAGGACATGTTGAATAACAGAGCTGCCGCCCCACTGTGCGCGACTATGATGTAACTATGGAAAGACCCTGCATGTCCGACACACCAAAAAAACCCGTCCTGCCCAATGCCCAGACCATAACAAAGGTTGACCACTGGACGGATCGTTTGTTTTCATTCCGCGTGACCCGCCCGCAAAGCCTGCGGTTCCGGTCCGGTGAATTCGTGATGATCGGGTTGATGGGGGACAATGGCAAACCGTTGCTACGGGCCTATTCCATCGCATCCCCCAGCTGGGACGAGGAGCTGGAGTTTTATTCGATCAAGGTACAGGACGGCCCGCTGACCTCGAAGTTGCAACACATCAAGGTTGGGGACGAGATTATCCTGCGTCCCAAACCCGTTGGCACATTGGTGCATGACGCATTGTTGCCCGGTAAACGGCTGTGGTTTTTCGCCACCGGCACCGGCATTGCCCCCTTTGCATCGCTGATGCGCGAGCCGGAAACATATGAAAATTACGACGAGGTGATTATGTGCCACACCTGCCGCGATGTGGCGGAGCTGGAATATGGTCGCCGATTGGTCGAGAGCCTTGCGGATGATCCGTTGATTGGTGAAATGGTCGGCGGCAAGCTGCGCTATTATCCGACCACCACCCGCGAGCAAAGCCCCGTGATGGGCCGGATCACCACCAAGCTGGAAGATGGATCATTATTTGAAGATCTGGGTGTGTCGCCGATTTGCGTTAAAAATGACCGTGCGATGGTCTGTGGATCAATCGGGTTGAACGTTGACATGAAGCGTATTCTGGAAGGGTTTGGCCTGACAGAAGGCGCCAACTCGCAACCGGCCGAATATGTGGTTGAAAAGGCGTTTGTGGACTAAGGCCAGTTAACAACGCCGCGCAGTGGTTCTGCGCGGCGGTTATTACGCTTTTGGGGCGGTCTACATCCCCAGCGCTAGCTTCACCTGCGCCAACACATCCTGAAGCAATGCAGGATCACTCCCGGCGGATTCAAGTGCCTGCTTCAGCCCCACTTTCATGCTGTCATCAAGGCTTGAAGCGTCGATCATTCCGGTAACCTTTGCGGCGTCATAGCCTTCGGCTGTCAGAAGCGCTCCAGACATCCCGTCCGTTGCTGCACTCGCAGCATCGCTTGCCGCTCCGGTTGCGGATTCTATCATCTCGCCGGTGGCATCAACGCCACCACCGTCTTGCGAATAAAAGTAATAACCCGCGCCTAAAACCGCGATTAATATAACAACAATCAATGATCTATTCATGGTATCAGCCCTCGCTAAATGTTCGATATTGCTATGAACATACGCGCCAGCGGCGCGTCAAACCTAACCTGAAACAGGATCAAGGAAGAATCCGGCATGAAATTGCCAGTACTGGGCGGTAATCAGCCTATTTGCACAGCCACCCGCCCATAGAAAACGCCGCGCAAAACTGGTCTGCACGGCGTTTAATCGGTTTGTTTTAGGGCGTTAGCTTATTGGCCTAATGCGCCTTTGATTTGTTCGATTACAGCTTTGATCATGTCAGGGTTGTCGCCTGCTTTTTCAATCGCTGTTTTCAACATGGTCTTTTTCAGTGGGTCTAGGGAGGAGCCGTCGACCATTTCACCGACTTTGGCAGCATCAAAACCTTCTGCGCTCAGCAGCGTATCCATCATGGATGTCTCTGTTGTTGCCGCAGCAGCAGCTTCGGTAGCGGCGGCGGCTTCGGCAGCGGCTGTTTCGGCGGCTTCAGTCGCAGCAGCTTCGGCAGCGGCGGTGTCGGCAGCGGCAGCTTCGGTTGCGGCGGTGGCGTCAGCCGCGGCAGTTTCGGCAGCTTCAGTCGCAGCAGCTTCAGCGGCGGCGGCCTCGGCAGCGGCAGCTTCGGTTGCGGCGGTGGCTTCAGCCGCGGCAGTTTCGGCAGCTTCAGTCGCAGCAGCGGCTTCGGTTGCGGCGGTTTCGGCCATATCTTTATTTTGCGAATAAAAATACACCCCGGCACCCGTGGCGACCAGCAATGCGGCAATGATTAATGATTTATTCATCTAACTATCCCTTAACTTACGGCCCAGAATCAGCCCGAGCATGTGTGCCCTATGACAGATGCCCCCACAGGTGAAAAGCTTTCAAACCCGAATATAGCGCTTTATTGCCCATTCCAGTGCGAATAACACCTTGTAAGCACCGCCCACCCCGTCTATTTTTCGCATAACAACGCTATTCACAATCAAAGGATCAAAGTTATAGCCCGCAGACCTCACAATGCCCCGCCACAGCGCGACACTGGCCCTCGCGTAAATGAACGCATCACTTCCAATGAAATCCGGCTGATCG
>JAFLKA010000474.1 GCA_022712735.1 Marinosulfonomonas sp.
AACGATATTAACGATGCCAACCACGTAAAGAGCAACAATCACCATATTGCCTTGTTTGGCCCAGCTGACCGTTGGAATGCGGCTTGAACGATAGAACATCTGGAACGACAGGAAGGTCATCACCAGCATCAGGTTCACCGCCACGTTTTTGGCGGGCATAATACCGAGCGGCCCGAGGATTTTGTGATGCGTGCCCCCAAGATTTTGAATTTCCGAGGCGCTCAGGATCAGGGTGTGCGGCGTCAGCCAAACGAGGAAGCCGCCGACAATCACCACAGCAATATATTTCACATATTTCGCGTATTGCGCCCCACGATCCGTGCGCATCAGGCCCGACCACAGGTAATAGTTCGCCGCCAGCATAATGGTGCCGATCAGCACCGCCTGAATGATGAACAACCACGCCAGAATCCCGCCCATCGCGGTGATGCCCATCTGTTGGCTATAGGCGTAAATTTCGGCCATCAGCCAGTAGCCGGCGAACGGCAGCGGCAAAAACCCGAGGATGGCGATAAAATTCGCAGTATAGCCCATCCAGTCGTAGTGGGCTTTGGTTTCAGGGTCTTTTTCGGCCAGAAACATGTAGGCGGCATAGCCCCCGACGATGGCGCCACCATAGGCGATATTGGCAAGGAAACGGTGCAGGTTCAGCGGGTTCCACAGCGGGTTGCGCGTGGCCTCCCAGACTGATCCGGTGATCGCCCCCGCCGCATCCACACCGGCGGGCGACATCATGAAACTGGTCCAGGCGTTGGCGATGAACATCAAGGTCAGGCCAACGGTGTTCAATACCAGACCAATCGACATATGGAACCATTTACGGTTGCCACGACGCAGCGCATCCCATGAATAGAAATAGATATACAGGGTGATGGATTCCAGGCCGAACAGCAGGGCATAGATCAAAAACTGGCCACGGAACACCTTGACCATATAGCCCATCAGATGCGGGTAAAACACCATCAGCGACAGTAGCAGGCCACCGCCAACAAGGGCTGTCAATGAGTAGGCGGCCATGGTGATTTTCATGAACTCGCGGGCCATATTGTCGAAGCGGTCATCATTGGTGACGACGCTCATAAATTCGGTGGCGATGGCGAACAGCGGCACAGCCAAAACGAAGGCCGCGAGGAACAGGTGCATTTGCGCCGCACTCCAGACCACGGTGCGCGCGCTGATGTTACCAATCAGCGGATAATCCAGCCGCGAGGGTTTGGGCGCACCTTCCAGAACAGCGGCGACCTCCTCGGTGGCGGCAACGGCCAGATCGGGTGCGATAACGGTGATCAATGCGCCAATCAGGGCCAGAAGATGGGTAATTTTCATATCAGCCCCCTATGCCGGCATCAGGTTTGCGCCGACTGGCAAGCCCTGAAATTCCATGATCGATTTGTCGATGAAATAGAAAACGGCGACCCAGACAACCAAGGCCACCACAAACACCACCCACTTGTTTCCCAACATCCGGACTTCCTTATTCTTTTTCGTAAGCGCACTAGTGATGGATCGAAACGACGCCGTGGTCGTACAGCAGCAGCCACCAGAAAAAATACAGCATGGCGATAGCGGTCAGTGTGAACACCAGCTTGCCCAACAATGTGCTTTCGTTTTTTCCAGACATGGTCCCTGCCAATTCCAATTCCGCAACTTGTGCGCATAGTTTGATCAGGAAAGGACAACATAAATTGGCCGCACTGTAATTGACGCCTATCAAGATTAGGATGGTTTGTCGGGTGAACGCCCCTAAAGCCTGACGGCTTTCTTCGCCAAGCGACAAGTGCTGCGCACGGGAGCGACGAGCGGCCCTAGAACGCCACCCCGCAGGATTGCGATATCCGGCGCTTCAGGCGCTCCAGATAATCGGGCATGGTTTCGCCTTGCTCCTGTGGCACCAGAAAGATTAACTTGGCGGCAATGATATAGGGGCGGCGTTTCTCGCCCTCGCCCGGCGTCGGGCTGGTTAGGATTTCCTCAACAATAGCAGCGGCTTGACCAGGGTTATCGCAATATCGCGGCAGAGCGGATTTATTGGCATACCAATCGGCGCTGTTAAAAATAAACAGCATCACCGCCGTGGTCAGGCCAAAGACAATCAGTATCCGGTGCATTCCCCTGCCCTTTCGCAAAATCAGCTGTCTATACCGTTTGGCAAACCCGCAACCATTGCACCAGTGCGCTGCCCCGTTTGTTACAATTCTTTACATTTGGAAACCTAATGTAACGGATTCAAAATCCATACGTTACATCCACCCGTTAGCTATTGGACAAGGATGCTGGCTGGGGGCCTGCATGATTCATATATGCCCCTGACCGTATCCAGCGAAATAACTGCCAAGGATACCAATCTGCATGTCATACCTCCCAGCCGCTAAATGCCAGGACTGTTCAATATACACCGATGCGGGCAGCTTTTGCGCCCATGTTGCATCGGATGAACTGGATGCGCTTAGCAGCAAATCCCGCACCGCCACCCTGAAGCGCGGTGAAAGCATTGAAGCCGAAGAGATGCTTACATGGCCGGTGATCGCCATTTCGTCCGGCGTGATCAGCCTTCAGCATTTACTAGAGGACGGACGCAAAACCATTGCAGCCCTTTTCATGCAGGGCGACATCATTGATATGCGCGGCATAAACAGCCGCAACCGTGGCCTTCTGATCGCGTTGAACAAGGTGAAATTGTGCCGACTGTCCCCCGCAATCTTTGAGAACATAATTGAAACAAATCCTGAAGCCCAGCGCGTTGTCTGGAACAACATGCGCAAACAGACCTTTCGGGCGATTGACCACTCTGCCGATCTGGCCAAGAAACACGCGTTGGAAAAACTGGTTTCGTTCATCTTTGAATGCAAGCGCCGCCAGACCGTAACCCTGTCCGAAACGTCCGTTATCATCCCCGTGCGGCGCGTTGATCTGGCCGAATATCTGGGAATGCAGCCCGAAACTGTCAGTCGCTGCTTCAAAGATCTAGAGGAGCGCGGGGTTATTGAATTCAACGGAATTTCCAACATTAAACTGCTGGAAATTCCGACCTTGCGACGCATTGCGAATGGTGACAGAAATGCAAATGGCATCCACCGCACAAATCAAAACAAGATCAAAATCCTTAGCTATGGCTGAAACTGGCAAGACCGGCATCCTGCTGATCAATCTGGGCACACCCGAAGCCACCGATTACCGCTCGATGCGCCGCTACCTGAAACAGTTCCTGTCCGACAAACGTGTGGTCGAATCCAGCGGCCCGATCTGGTGGCTGGTTTTGAACGGAATCATCCTGCGTAAACGCCCCAAAACCAGCGGGCGGGCCTATGATCTGATCTGGAATAATGATCTGGATGAATCCCCGATTAAAACCGTCACCCGTGCGCAATCGGATGCCATTTCACTGGCGTTTTCAGGCATGGATAATGTGGTGGTGGATTGGGCGATGCGTTATGGCAAACCCTCAATCGACGATGTGATCAATCGACTGGCGGATCAGTGGTGCACCCGCATCCTGTTGTTTCCGCTCTATCCGCAATATAGTGGCGCGACCACCGGCACCGCGATGGACAATGTGTTTGATGCACTGAAATCCATGCGCCATCAGCCGACCATCCGCACCGTCGCCCCCTATTACAACCACCCCGCCCATATCAAGGCACTGGCAGACAGCATCCGCGCACATTACGCAACGCTGGACTGGGTGCCCGAAGTGACCATCGCTTCCTTGCACGGCCTGCCGGTGGATTTCATCAAAAAGGGTGACCCCTATCAGGACCATTGCGAAGCCACCGTCGCCCTGTTGCGCCAAGAGCTAGGCTTTGACGACAGGCAATTGTTACTGACCTATCAGTCCCGTTCGGGACGCACTGTGTGGATGACGCCAGACACCGAAGATGTTGCCATTGGACTGGCCCGTGACGGGGTCAGGAACCTGACAATAATTGCGCCCGGATTTGCCACTGATTGCATTGAAACACTGGAAGAATTGCACATCCGTGCGGTTGATAAATTCATAGCAGCAGGCGGCGAAAATTGCTCGGTTGTACCTTGCCTGAATGATAGCCCCCCCTCAATCAGCATGCTAAAAACGCTGATTAACGTAAACCTTGGCGGTTGGGTCTAGGCTGGGCTGTTAACGCCCTGTTACCTCGACAATTACCATCTCGTAATGCCACTGCGCGTCGCGCGTTTGATGTCTTTGACAAGCTTTTCAGATGCTGAGCGTCTTGTTCCATTTTCTGCCTCATGTCCCACGCCTTGGTGGTTACGATGAGCTACATTCGTAATCTGTTGATATACGAGTGAATTCACCATCTTGGTCATGCCCGCATGTTCGCTCCATTGGCATCATAGAGCGGCGCACCCTGCACTTCAGCGACATACATCTGGCCCAGAATTTCGACTTCAAGCTTGGTACCCGCAGCCGCATGTTTCGTGCTGACATAGCCCATTGCCATGGATTTTTTCACGTGATGCGCATAACCGCCTGATGAAATATAACCAACTGCGTCACCATTCAGCAGGATCGCTTCGTCCCCCGACACATCAATGCCATCGACATCGATCACCAGCGTCACCAGCTTGCGTTTCGGGCCGGTTTTGCGTTCGGTCTCGGCGGCCTCTTTGCCAATGAAATCCTTCTTCCAGTTAATGAAAACATCCATGCCGCTTTCGGCAGCGGTGAAATCGGGCCGGAAATCCAGCGTCCAGACGCCCCAGGCCTTTTCCAGCCGCATCGACATCAGCGCACGCGCGCCATACCAGCGATAGCCCAGATCGGTGCCAGCTTCCTCGACCGCATCGCTCAGGCGCAGCAGGTATTGCGGCTTGCAGTAAATCTCGTAGCCAAGCTCGCCCGAAAAACTGATCCGCACCAGTTTCACCGGCACCCCACCAACAAATGTCTCGCGGATATCGCGGAACTTAAACGCATCGCTGCTGACATCATCACGGGTGATCCGGTCCAGCAATTCGCGGGATTTGGGGCCGGAAATGGCGATGCCGTGCCAATTATCGGATACGTTTTCGTATTGCACATCATCGGGCAGGTCACGCTCAAACCAGCGCCGATGCGCCTCTTGCACAGTGCCCGAACCGAACAGCATAAAGTGATCATCAGCCAGACAAGCCACCGTCAGATCACCATACAGCCGCCCCTTTGGGGTCAGCATCGGGGTTAGCGTCACGCGGCCAACTTTTGGCACATACCCCGCCAGAACCTTGTTCAGATACTCACGCGCACCAGCGCCCTTGAACTCATGCTTGGCAAAATTGGCAATCTCGATACCGCCCACATCTTCACGCACGGATTTGATCTCGCGGGCCACATAGTCGTGGCTGCGGTTACGCTGGAAAGTAGGCTCCTCATAGGCATCCTCCGGCCCATCAGCGAACCACAGCGCATTTTCCAGACCAAAGCCCTGCCCCATCCGCGCCCCCTTGGCGACCAAACGGTCATAAAGGGCCGTGGTTTTCTGCATCCGGCCCTTGGGCAGGGTTTCATTGGGGAAGGTCATCACAAATCGCCGCTCGTAGTTCTCGGCCGACTTTACTGTACCCCAGTCCGGTGAGGCCCAATTACCAAACCGCGCCACATCCATCGCCCACACATCAATCGACGGCTCGCCGTCAATCATCCATTCCGCCATGGTCAGGCCAACGCCACCGCCCTGACAAAAACCCGCCATCACGCCCACCGCACACCAGTAATTTGTCATGCCCGGGACAGGGCCGATCATCGGGTTACCATCGGGACCGAATGTGAACGGCCCGTTAATGATATCCTTGATCCCCGCCTCGCCAATCGCCGGAATACGCTCGAACGACATTTCCAGACGTTCGGCGATCCGGTCCAGATCGGGCGGCAGCAACTCGTGGCCGAAATCCCACGGCACACCGTCCACTTTCCACGGGGTCGAGGTCGGCTCGTATGTGCCCAGCAACATGCCTTGGCCTTCTTGGCGGAAATAGATGTTGGCCTCGTAATCAATACCGGCAGGCAGACGGGTCGGGTGATCTATCACCGCCTGAATTTTATCGGTGATAAGATAGTGATGTTCCATTGGTTGCACCGGAATATGGATGCCCTGCATATGGCCCAACTCCCGCGCCCACAGACCCGCGCAATTGACGATCATTTCAGCGTTGATCTTGCCCTTGGGCGTGGTTACATCCCAGCTGCCATCGGTGCGCTGGGTGGTGGCCGTCACCGGCGTATGGGTGAAATACTGTGCCCCGTGCACCTTGGCCGCCTTGGCAAAAGCATAGGTCGCGCCGGAGGGGTCCAGATCACCATCCTGATCATCCCACAGCACTGCGTGGTAGTGTTTTGGATCAATCAGCGGGTGGCGCTCAGCCATCTCTTTGGGGCTGATGAATTCCTGGTTCAGCCCCATATACCGCGCCTTTGAACGCTCGCGTTTCAGGTAGTCATACCACTCAGGGGTCGAGGCCAGATAGAAACCGCCAGTGATATTCAGGCCCACGGAATGACCGCTGAGTTCTTCTATTTCTTTATACAGATCAATGGTATAGCTTTGCAGGCGGCTGATGTTCGGGTCGGACGACAACGTATGGATTTGCCCCGCAGCGTGCCAGCTTGAGCCGGATGTCAGTTCGTCGCGTTCCAGCAAAACCACGTCCTTCCAGCCAAATTTCGCCAGATGGAACAGGATCGAGCAGCCAACCACCCCGCCGCCAATCACCACGACCTTGGCGTGGGTTGGTAGCTGTTTGCCACCGCTATCGTCTTTTTGAATTTCGGGCATGATATATCCTTTAGTTTAGAGGCAAGCGGCGGAATTTGCCGGGCATTGCGGGGTCATGGAAATGGTCAAGCGGGCCGTTGTCATTGAAATGGTCGTGCCAGTGTTTCAGGGCATCCATATCCAGCGTCACCCCGAGGCCGGGGCCTTCGGGCACGGAAATAACGTTGTTCTTTTGGCGGAACGGGCCGCCCTCGATCACATCACCGATTTGCCAACGAAACAGTGATTGCGATGGCTCGGTTATCCAGCCCATCGCGGCGGACATATGCAGGTAACTGGCGGTGGCGATGCCCGCATCCCCCGAGTAACACCAGAAGCCGACATTCATCGCCTCGCAGGCGCCGATGAAACGCACGGCGCGTGAAATGCCGCCCAGAACGGCGAAATTGGTGACGATGTAATCGGGCGCGCCCAAGGCCACGGCACGGCGAATATCAGGCACGTGGGTGGACATGCGGATGCTGGAATGGCGGCGCAGTTCGGCCATTTCCTCGAAGGTCGCCACGGGATCCTCGTAATTGCGAATGTCAAATTGTTCGATCTCGCGGAACACGCGGATGGCGGTTGGCAAGGAATACTGCATGTTGCTGTCGAGCCGCAGCATCGGGCCGTCACCAAGTGCCGCGCGGATGGCTTTCACGGTTTCTATTTCCAGCTTAGGATCACCCAATATCAGCTTGCCTTCAAACATAGTCACGCCATGTTCCTCGCGCATTTGCACGCAATAATCAGCCACCGCCTCAGCCGACATCTCGCCACCATCCCGAAACCCGAAATATTCGGTAAACGGAATTTCCTTGCGCACCGCACCGCCCAGCAGACGATACAACGGCTCGCCCGCGACCTTGCCACGCAGATCCCACAGGGCAATTTCGATCGCACCAAAGGCTTTGACAACGGAACTATCATCGGTGTTTTGCACAATCTGCCACGGCGGCACACACAGCGCCTCGCAACCGGCAATATCCAGCGGGTCAGCCCCCGTCAGAACCTCGCCCATATGGCGGATGGTTTGCAGCACATCGACCGAGGGCGCCTCGCCCAGACCAACCAGCCCCTGATCGGTTTCAACCTGAATGATCACCTTGGACGTGCCCGGATAATGCCCCCCCGTCCACCACAGCGGTTTTATCAGCGGGATGTTCACAGGGGTGGCAATGATGCGGCTGATTTTCATGGTGTCTAATACCACGCGTCCGGCAATTCGGATTTACGACGGTCGACATAGGCCTGCAATTCCTCGCGCATGGATTGCTCCATTGGCGGGGCCTGATAGGTTTCCAGCATGGCATTCCAGCGCTCATAGGCGCGGTGCTCCATGTCTTTTGAACCGCGTTCTTCCCAGTTCTCGACGTTTTCGCTGTCTGACAGCGCGCTTTCGTAAAACGCGGTTTTGTAGTTGGCCATGGTGTTGCCGCAGCCCAGAAAATG
>JAFLKA010000133.1 GCA_022712735.1 Marinosulfonomonas sp.
AAGCACCTCGTTGATCATTTCGGGGTCCAGTGCCGAGGTTGGCTCGTCAAACAGCATGATCCGTGTTTCCATGCAAAGCGATCGGGCGATGGCGACGCGCTGTTGCTGCCCTCCTGACAGTTGGTTGGGATACTTGTCAGCTTGTTCAGGGATATGCACCCTCTCCAGATACTTTCGTGCCTGCGCCTCTGCTTCAGCTTTAGGCATTCCTCGCACCCGGATCGGTCCGATTGACAGGTTTTCCAGTATGGTCAAATGTGGAAACAGGTTGAACTGTTGAAATACCATGCCAACTTCTTGGCGGAGCGTTTTTAGTTCTTTTGATCCTTCGTGCACTTCGATTCCGTCCACGATAATTTCACCGCCATCGTGAAATTCCAACCCGTTCAGACAACGGATAAGAGTGGATTTTCCAGAACCGGAAGGGCCGCAGATAACCATCCGCTCGCCTTTGGAAACCGTTAGGTTCACCTTGGTAAGGGCCTGAAACGTCCCAAAAAATTTGTCGACATTGGTGGCCGAAATAATAATTTCGTCATTCTGCATTTGGATAGTTCACTGTTACACGCGTATCCGCCAGTATGTCCGCATACTTTGCCAATTGGCAAATTTTTTCTGAAAATCTACGTGGGTTTATCAAAACCACCCAGTTAGCCAACGTTGCTTGGCTTGGTAATTTGTTCTTTAACTTCTTGGTGTAACCAAGCACGAAAAGCCTGCACAGATTCCAGTTGCAACGCCTCATGACGACATACAAACCAATAGGAAAACTGCGATTTAACGACTTGCGGAAATGGGCAAACCAAGGTGCCCTCGGCAATCGCATCACAGATCAATGGGGTCCGGCCCATGGCTATGCCCAACCCTTTAACCGCAGCCTGCACCACCATATTAGCCTGTCCAAATTTTCGGATACGTGGCAGGTTTGGCAGCTTAATGTCTGCTTGCTGTGCCCAGTAATCCCAAGTCGGCGGCGTGCCAAAATTCTGCACGTTGTCTTTCAGAATGGTAAAGCGGTTCAGATCAGCAATCTCGTGCAATTCCGCTGCGATTTTGGGCGAACAAACCGGCGTTATCGTTTCCTGCATCAACAGTTCACTGTGCAATCCAGAAAAACCGCCAGCCCCATATTGGATCATCACATCGGTATCTTCGGCGCCTACATCGCGGGCGAAAATATCTGTGGATAACGACACTGGAAAATCCGGAAAATCCTGATCAAAGTTCATTAACCGCGGTAATAACCAGACAAAACCAAACCCGGGCGGAGAGGCGACGAGCACACCGCGGTTTGCCGTTTGATGCTTGTCACGCAATTCATCACAAACAGCTTCAACCCCGCCATACCCTTCTGCTACGGCGCTGGCCAGACGCAAGCCTTTCTCGGTCGCTACTGTTTTTCGCGCACCACGAAGAAGCAACTTATGCCCCGTCCACTCCTCCAGGGATTTGATGTGTTGGCTGACGGCACTTTGCGTTACATTCAGCTCTTCTGCCGCGCGACCAAATCCGCGCAATCGAACCACGGCTTCCAGCGTTCGGAGCGCTGTAAAGGGCAAAAGTTTCATCATATTAGCTGTGGTAATGCCTAACATTATGAGAATCAAATGGGTTCTGAATGAGCCCGCGCATAAACAACACGTAAGCCTTGGGGAGAGACTTGCATTATGAACAATACTTCGCCAGACCAATTCTATTCAGGTGTGCGCAATCTGTTGTTCAACTGCGGCGAATGTAGGTCTGGCCAAACCCTTTTAATCATTCATGAAAACACAACCGAAACCTATTTTGAGCCCGAGCTTGCATTGGCTGTATCGGGTGCCGCCCAAGAATTGGGCCTAACAACAGAATTCTTTGAAGTGGGCGTCGTAAACGATGTCAGCACCCCTAACCCCGTCCTTAGCGCAAAAATCCAACAAGCTGATAAAACCCTCTATCTGGCGCGAATGGGCGATCAGATACGGTTTCACCCCAGTGGCGCTGCCGGCACCCAAATCGTTAGCTACGCCTTGGACCGCGATATGCTGGCATCCAGTTTCGGGAACGCCGATTATCGGGCATTTGTGGCCATAAAGAACCTGATCAATCAGGCCATGGCATCAGCCAAGGACATCCATGTTACCTGTCCTGCTGGCACGGATTTCAAAGGCGGGGGCGTCGCATATGACAAAGACGGTGGTGATGTTACCATCAAGCGCTTCCCCCTATCTGTTTTCACTCCTGCCCCTGCGAAGGGTTTCAAAGGGCGCATCGCGCAAGTCGGGTTTCTGGTCGGCACTGGGTCACGATATTATCACCCCTATGCATGCGAATTAACAGATACGCTTTTTGTGGATTTCGAAGATAACCGGATTACCGGTTTTGACGGAAACCCCAAAGATGTCGCGGCCGCCAAGGCGCATTATGAACGCGTCGGCAAAGAATTCGGGATCGACCCCTATTTCGTGCATTCCTGGCACGCGGGTATCCACCCCGGTTGCGATTACAAACTGCCCGCCGCAGAGTATTTTGAACGCTGGAGCAGCGGTGCTTTTGGTAATCCTCGCATGTTGCACTTTCACACCTGTGGCGCATACCCACCTGGAGAAATCTCGCTTAACGTGGTTGATCCGACTGTCCGGCTGGATGGCATAGCGGTGTGGGAAAACGGTGTGCTGCATCCGGAACGAATTCCTGGTGGTGCAGATGTGTTAAACACCTACCCATGTGCCGCGCGGGCCTTTGGTGATCCAGCATCAAGCATCGGACTTGGGAGCAACGGAGCGCTTTCTTTTCAAACCTGAACAGGGGCACAAAGGCTCAAGGGCTAGACACAGAATTCTTCATAATGGTAAGCTCTCTGATAATGGGCAATCCTCGATTTCGCTCATGGTGCGGAGCACTCCCGTCTCCGGTTGAAGTCGGATCACGCAACGAATCTCCTACTTTGATACATGCAAGGCATTCATATGACAGGTGCAATTACCACCCCGCTCACCCAAGCATTGGACGAGGGAAAATTAACCCGTGAAGAATTGAAATCTTTTATGCGGCGCTCCAACTGGCCCGCTATCTATCGTTTGGTTATCTGGATCGCTGTGCTGACCCTCACAACATATCTGGTGCTATCGGCTTGGGACAGCTGGCTGATTTGGCCGGCGATGTTCGTGCAAGGCGTGGTGCTGGTGCATCATTTCTCGCTACAACATGAGTGCGTGCATTACACTGTGTTCCGCACAAGGTGGTTAAACGACGTTGTCGGCAATATTTGTGGTTTCATCATCATGCTGCCGAACCGGCATTTTCGTTATGAACATTGCGACCATCACACCTATACGCAACTTGCGGGGGATGATCCCGAACTGGTCCCGATGCCGGAAAACCTGTTTCAGTATTTCCTATACCTTACCGCCATCCCCTATTGGAAAACCAAGTTCACCGAGCTTTTGCGCCATATAGCCGGGCAGTTGTCGGTTGAGGAAAAACGTTTTGTTCCAAGTTCCGAACATAAGACTGTGATTTGGGAAGCACGGATCATGGCGGGCCTCTATCTGGCGATCCTGTCTGGTATGGCAATCAGCGGCTGGTGGGCGCTCATTTGGCTGTGGTTCATTCCGTTGATTTTGGGCGAACCCGTTATGCGGTTCATCCGAATGACCGAACATGTAGGCCGACCGCAAGTCGTACGAATGAGCGAAAACACCCGCACCTCATACGTGTCGCTGCCTTGGCGGTTTTTGTGCTGGAATATGAATTACCACGCCGAGCATCACTATGTTGCGTCCATTCCTTTCCATGCCCTGCCCCGATTACACGAAAAGCTAAAAGACCATATCTATGTTGAAAAGAACGGCTACCTTGGCGCGCATAAGGACATTCTGAAACAGTTACGCAGCCATTCTGGCCCGGCCTATTCCACGGACACACCAGAATGAGCGAGAAGACTTGGCAATCTGTCATCGCATTGACCGCACTTGAAAACCGCTGGGTAACGCGGGCGGTTTTGGGCACGCGCCTGATTGCCCTGTACGATACCCCCAGCGGCATCTACGCATCGCTTGCCCTGTGCAATCATGGTGGTGCCGATTTGTGCGACGGTTATTTCGATGAACACATTATTGAATGTCCATTGCATCAAGGCGCGTTTGACGTCCGCGACGGCAGGCCCATTTCTGCCCCTGCAACCCGCCCGATGAAAACCTTTGATACACGGCTGAATAACGGCATGGTGCAGATACTCATTTAGGAAAGGGACCAAAATGTCCGCATGGATCAAAATGCTTTCGGACGATGACGCCGACGAAAGCCTGAGCAAGGCACTGGATTTTGCCCGCACGCCGCATGGCACCGTTGATAATGTCATGCGCGTGCATTCCCTGCGCCCTGCGACGATGAACGGCCACGTCGTGCTTTACCGCGCATGTCTGCACAACGACAGCAACAGCATTCCGACATGGTTTCAGGAGGTGATCAGCTCTTATGTCTCGACCTTGAACAACTGTGAATATTCCTATGCCAATCATTGGTCCAACGCCCGCCACCTGATTGGCGATAATGCCCGCGCAGACAAGGTCGAGGCCGCATTAAAATCGCAACGCCCCGAAGATGCATTTGAAGGCGCTGAGTTGGCATTGTTGCAATACGCTGAAAAACTAACGCTTCATCCCGGTGACATGGCCAAGGCTGACGTTGATGCACTGAAACAGTCCGGCGTGCCGGACGGCGAAATATTGGAAGCGAACCAGATTATCGGTTACTTCAATTACGCCAACCGTTTGCTGAACGGTCTGGGCGTGACCACGGATGGCGATGTTGTTGGCTACTATGCCAAGGATGAATAAGTCTGACTAATGCCCGCCATAATGAATGGGAAATAGCGCCGGTTTCCAGACATCTCTATGGTCGAAAATAACATAGGAGTTCCCGAGATGTTTTTACGCGATTGCTGGTATGTTGCAGGCTGGAGCAAGGATTACGAACAGATATTGCGCGCCCAGAAATTACTGGCCGAAAACGTGGTTCTCTACCGTCAGGCCGATGGCAGCCCCGTGGCACTAGAAGACGCCTGCCCGCATCGTAAATTGCCGCTTTCAGATGGGACGCTTGATGGTGATCGCGTGGTTTGCGGGTATCACGGTTTGACGTTTGACTGTTCTGGTAAATGTGTCGACGCTCCGACCCAGCGGGGAAATATTCCCAAGCGCGCTGTGGTAAAATCCTATCCTGTTCAGGACCGCTATAACCTATTGTGGATTTGGATGGGTGATCCGGACAAGGCAGACCCTGATTTGATCTTCCCAATCGAAAACTTTGATAACCCAGGCTGGGGCTGCACTGATGGCGGTACGTTGCCAATTGGCTGCAACTATCTTTGGGTAGCAGATAACCTGCTGGACCCCAGCCATGTGGCATGGGTGCATGTGACATCCTTTGCAGGTGGCGGCACCGAAGACGCCCCACTGGATATTGAACGCACCGATCGCGGCGTCATCGTTTCGCGTTGGATCTACGACCAACCGGCGTCACCATATTATGCAGATCTGGTAAAATTTGATGGCAATGCAGATCGTAAACAACATTACGAAATGTGTTTTCCAGCAATTGCGTTGAATATGTCTATCTATTCCCCTGCTGGCACGGGTGGGCCGGATAAGGCAGCTGGCGAAAAAACCTATGTGAACATTTCCTACAATTTCCTCACCCCCGTAGACGAAAATAATACGCAATATATCTGGTTCCAGCACCGAAACACCGACCCGAGCGACAAGGAAATTTCCGAGAAAATGAATGCGGGTGCGGTCATGGCATTTAATGAGGATAAAGATATCTTGGAAGCTGTGCATAGTGGTATGGCCAAGATGGCAACGCCAAATATCGACTTGGGATTAGACGCAGGCGCCAAACTCTTCCGGCTTCAGCTTCAGCGGTTGATTGACAAAGAGCAGGAGAAAACCACGCCCTGACCCACCCCTGCGAAGCTCGTTCTTTGGCCTCAGCAAGAATGTAAACC
>JAFLKA010000429.1 GCA_022712735.1 Marinosulfonomonas sp.
CGATGCTGCCAACGCCGAATATGGTGACCTGCCGCTGGAGGAAACCTGTCTGGTGGTGATCGGTCGCGGTGCGTCCGACCCTGACGCCAACGCCAATGTCGCCAAAATCGGCCGGATGTTGTGGGAAGGCATGGGGTTTGGCTGGTGCGAGATCGGCTATTCGGGTGTGACGTTTCCCTTGGTCGAGCCGTGTCTGGAGCATACCGCCAAGCTGGGATATAAACGCATCATTGTGTTCCCGTATTTCCTGTTTGCCGGCATTCTGATCGACCGGATTTACGGGTTCACTGA
This sequence comes from Marinosulfonomonas sp., assembly GCA_022712735.1. Next base: position 292 of record JAFLKA010000429.1, read on the forward strand.
TAAGGTGGCAGCGGCACATCCGGACATCCAGATCGTCAAGGCGGGGTATTTGAATGACCACCCCAAGGTGTTGGAAACCTTTGCCGAGCGGATCACCGAACAGTTGGGCGAGGTGCCGCCGGAAACTTGCGGGACGTGCAAGTATCGCACGCAGGTTCTGGGGTTCGAAGCCGAGGTTGGAGCGGTTCAGGAGAGCCACCATCACCACGTCGAGGGGCAGGGCGCCAACGCGCCCGGTGCCACGGTCGAAACCTGTGATTTGTGCGATACGTTTTGCACAGGCGAATGTCGGTTGGATATGGACCACCATCATCACCACCACGATCATGGAGATGGGCATCACCATCATGACCACGACCACAGCCATGATCACGCCCACCCAGAGTATCCGCATGCCAAACATCCGCATGGGCCGGAAAGCGCGCGCAAGAAGAATGTATAGTCTAATCCAGCTTGAAATGGGAAATATACATGAGACCTTATGAGCGTGACCCAACTGCGATCTACAAGCAGAGCTTTGCCACTGTGCGCGAAGAGGCGCGGCTTGAGCGTTTCGGCGCGGGCATGGAATCGGTGGCAATCCGGCTGATCCACGCTTGCGGCATGGTCGAGGTGGCGGACCGCCTGGCATTCTCGCAAAACGCCTATGTGGCGGGACATGCCGCGCTTGTGGCTGGAGCGCCCATTCTGTGTGATTGCGAGATGGTTGGTGCCGGAATTATCCGACGCTATTTGCCTGCCGGCAATGAAGTGATAGTGACGTTAAATGATGCGACGGTTCCGGCATTGGCACAGGAAATTGGCAACACACGGTCGGCGGCAGCGGTGGAACTGTGGCGTGACCACATTGATAGCGCAGTGGTGGTGATTGGCAATGCGCCCACCGCCCTGTTCCACCTGTTGGAAATGCTGGATGCGGGCTGGCCCAAACCTGCGGTGATCCTCGGATTTCCGGTCGGGTTTGTCGGGGCAGCCGAGAGCAAAGCGGAACTGGTGGAACGGCCACGGGGATGCGAGTTTGTAGCATTGCGCGGACGGCGCGGTGGCTCGGCAATGGCATCGGCGGCCCTAAACGCATTGGCGGCAGGATTGCCGGAGGTGAAATGATGAATGCATGGCTCCATATTATCGGAATTGGCGAGGACGGTCTGGAGGGGCTAACCCCTGCAACCCGCGCTGTTGTCGAAGCAGCCGAGGTGATCGTCGGCGGCGAGCGGCATCATGAACTGGCCAAAGGTGCCGGGGCCGAGCGGTTTAGCTGGCCCAGCCCGTTTGATGCGCTGATCGATACCCTTATGGAGCAGCGCGGCAAGCGGGTCGTGGTTTTGGCTTCGGGTGATCCGCTGTGGTACTCTGTCGGTGCGCGCATTGGGCGAACCATTGACCCCGCCGAAATCGTTTATCATCCACAGGTCGGCGCGTTCCAACTTGCGGCAGCACGGATGGGTTGGTCGATGGCTGATCTGGAAACGCTGACGGTGCATGGGCGGCCAGTAGAGCAGATGATTGCCTATATTCAGCCGGATCAGAGACTACTTATCCTGACCACGGGCGAAGAAACCCCCGCCCAGATCGCTGCGTTTTTGACTGTGCGTGGGTTTGGCAAAAGCCGGATGACAGTGCTGGCAAATATGGGTGGCGAGGACGAGGCGCGGTTTGATGGCGTTGCCGAAAGCTGGACCCATGAGGTGCCGCCGTTCAACACATTGGCGGTGGAATGTGTGGCGGCCCCCGATGCGGCGCTGTTGCCACGGGTGCCGGGGCTGGCGGACGAATTGTTCCAGCACGACGGCACCATGACCAAGCAGGAAGTGCGCGCGGCCACCTTGGCCAAGCTGATGCCAATGCGCGGCGCTTTGCTGTGGGATATTGGCTGTGGTTGTGGGTCGGTCGCGGTGGAATGGATACGGGCGGCGCGATATGCGCGGGCCATCGGGATTGAGCCGCGCGCGGATCGCCGCGCGATGGCAGCAGCGAATGCGCTGGCGCTGGGCGCACCAAAACTGGAGTTGATCGAGGGACTGGTGCCTGATGCGCTGGCCGGTTTGGCCGCACCGGATGCGATTTTTATCGGCGGCGGGTTAAGCCGTGAGGTATTCATGGCGGCGTGGGAGGCGCTGCGCCCCTTAGGGCGTCTGGTAGCCAATGCGGTGACGCTGGAAAGCGAAGCGGAACTGATCGCGCTGCACCGTGAATTTGGTGGACAGTTGGTCAAGTTACAGATCATGCGGGTTGAACCGATTGGTAACCTTAATGGCTGGAAACCCTTGCGCCCTGTCACGCAGCTTAGTTTGGTCAAACGATGAGCGGAGTGCTGTATGGTATCGGGCTTGGCCCCGGGGACGCCGAGTTAA
>JAFLKA010000238.1 GCA_022712735.1 Marinosulfonomonas sp.
ACATCCGGTTTTTTCCAGCAATACCGGCACAATTGGCCCGTTACCGTTGGTTCCAGCCTTTTCATTCATGGTGACAAGGTGATCCTTGCTTTCTTCCTGCCGCTGGAAATGATTGGGCTGCTCGCAATCTATCAACAGATCGCACGATTACTGTCGAATACAACAATCGGTGCAGTGTTCCAGTTTCTGACACCGTTTCTGATGCGGCACATTTCCGACGAGACCGAAACACAGAACCGGCCCATGATCATAAGTATTCTGGCCGTTGCTTTATTCATGGTTGGGGCGGTTTTTGTGGGCTTAGCTCTGCCAATCTTCTCCAAACACTTCATACACGCTGTTTTTGAGTTGGAAATGGCTGGGTTCCTACTGGTGTCGCTCACGATCGGGCTGGATCGGGCCAGCCGAATTAACGAGCTTTCATTTTTCCGGCGTAACAAAGTGAACAAGCTGATCCTTCCCTTGGTCGTGTCGGTTGCTGCTTTCGCTGTGCTCGTTACGCCTTTTTCGACAGCTTTCGGCCTGACAGGTGCCATAGTCAGCCTTTTGATTGCCGCCGCCATACGGTATGTGCTGGTATTGGTGGTGGAGAGCAGAATGTGAAGCAGGTACTGGTTAAACTAAGCGATTCTGGACAAATACTACCAAAAAAATCTTCGGTCAGCATTCTACTTGGTGTATATTTTTTCCTGTTTTCAATCTTAATCGTGGCTTTCAAGATAGATGTTTCAGTTTCGTATGCCGCAATAGTTACAGGTTGCCTGTTAACTTCATTGCTTGCAATCTATCAAAGCTCGTTTTTACTTCTATTCTATGTTCAATGCCTACTTTTCGCTTTGGTTAGTTACCAAATTCAATCCACATTCGGGGTAGCATTTTTAGTTACTGGGGGAACCCCTACAGAACTGACTATGCTTCCAACAGGAATCATGCTTGCGCATCTTGCGGCTTTGAGTTTTGGAAGCATTCTTGTAAAATCATCACCGAAGAGAGCCACCCATCAGGTTGCACGGCCAACAATCAATTTTTTTCTTGCGACACTTGTACTAATTTTCTTTTTTCTTTTTGCAATGTCGTTTTTAGGAATTAATCGATTTATCACTCTGCGAAGCACTCTTTACGCTTCAGAAATTACATCAAAATCCTATGCGACTTTACTTGAGTTCGTTGTTAAACTAGCACCTTTCTTACTAGCCTCAGCGGCACTACTGGAAATCCGTTACAAGCGGAAAAGAAAGCCGTTAGCAATTCTTGCGGTTCTTCTCATTTTGCTGGGACTAGTTATCTCAAATCCAAGCAACACGCCACGGTTTATCAGTCTGACTGGACTGCTCATCGTATTCTTTGCGTTCTTTGTTGGAAACGGAAAAATTTACATCACGCAACTGATGATCCTATATTCGCCACTAGTGTTTTTGATCATTCTACCAATAACTTCATTGTTGCGCGGGGGGCTTGACCAACTTACGGTCGAGAACGCCGTAAGAATCTTCTCCTCACTCGAGTTCTCAAGTTTTGTGATGTTCTTGGATTCAGTAAACTATTTCCGAGAAAATACCGAAACAACGTCCTTTTTCCTTTCAGCGGTGGCGATAATAGTTCCACACACCCTTATCCCTTGGAAAGAGGCGGGTCTTGGATTAGAGGTCGCTGGGAATTCAGGGTATACTTTTCACAATGCAGCTGTACCATCATTCTTCAATTCCTACGTGGACTTTGGCTTTGTTGGTCTGATAGCTTTCAGCCTTGCTCTCGGTGTTCTTTTTGCCAGATTGGATAGCTTTAGTTCTAAGTTTCTCAGTTTCGCATCTCGGAAGTTCGCGTATTGGATTATCGTTGTATCTCTCATGCCAATTTTTGCTCGGGGCGATATGAGTACGGCAATGATCAGTTTTTACTCCCTGCTGATTTCTTATGAGGTTATCCGTTTTCTCATACGATTGACGATCTTGAATTCGTCACGTTAACAGAGGCAGCGCCTTGCGGCGTATCCACAAAGACGAAACAGGAAAACTGAACATGAAACGCGCAACCGATATCATCCTGGCCCTGGCGCTTTTACCGTTGGCAATCGTGCTCTGCCTGCCAGCCGCTATCGCAATCCGTGTGGAAAGCCCCGGCAACCCCCTGTTCTTGCAAAACCGCGTCGGTCTCAAACAGAAGGGATTCACCCTTTGGAAACTGCGCACCATGGCAGCAGGCACAGCACATCGCGGCAGTCACGAGATCTCAGCGGCTCAGATAACTCGCATTGGGAAGTTTTTGCGGCGCACTAAAATCGACGAGCTGCCGCAGGTAGTGAATGTACTATTCGGGCAGATGAGCTTTGTTGGTCCCAGGCCTTGTTTGCCCTCACAGCACGAGTTGATTGTCGAACGCACGGCGATGGGTGTGTGGGATATCAAACCCGGCATCACGGGTCCGGCACAGCTGGCGGGGATCGACATGTCGACGCCCAAGCGGCTGGCCGAGGCCGACGCTGCCTATATTGTTGAGCGCACGTTGTTGGGCGATCTTCAGCTAATCCTCCAAACAGCCACAGGCGGTGGGCGCGGCGATTCGGTCGGGCCGCTCTGATCAGCCGTTTTTCAGAAAGGCGAGGCTTTCGGGCATCGTCTCCGACGGGGCCCAGCCGAAGTGTGAGGTCAGATTATCGGTTGGCGTCATCAGTAGATCAGCAAAGGCACTTTCGATCAGGTCAGTCTTTCCCAGCGGTTTTGCAACCAGATAGAGCAATGCGGCGGGAACCGGGAGTAACCGCACGGGTTTGCCAATAACCTGACCTATGGCACGCACCAATTCTGCCGTCGTGACCAACTCTCCGTCATATATTTCCAGGAATTTTCGATCACAGACGGTCCAAGCGTCCTGATCCAGCCGTGCAGTTGCCGACACGAGATCGGTCAGGTTTTGCAGTGACAGGTAAGGCCGTGGGGTACGCGCCAAGCCTAGTGGCAGCGGCACACCCTTTCGGATCAGCTTGGCTAGGGTGGCGAGGCTTCCCCGCATACCCGGGCCGTATATCGCGGGGGGCCGGAGGAAGACGACGCGTTGCTCGGGGGCAAGCTCATGCAAAATGATCTTATCCGCCGCAGCCTTTTCGTACCCATAGTCGCGAACTGTTAGAAGGCCATCTTCGGCGGCTTTGGCCATGATCGAACTGAGCACGAGCAGATTGGGTACTTCAGCGATTTGCGCGGCATTAGAGAGGTTGTGTGCAATGACGGCGTTCTCGCTCTCTGCCGGATCAACAGAGATTGAGTTTCCCGCGGCATTGCCAGCCAAATGTATGATGAGATCCTGACCTGTGAGGATTTCAGGATCCGGAATCCTGTTCAAAAGATCGATCACCAAATGAGCGACGGTACCGGGAGAGTCCAGTGGACGTCGGGTCAGGCTTGTCACCTGGTGCCCATCTTGCACCAGTCGGGCCACGATCGCTTGCCCCAGAAAACCATTTGCGCCTGTTACCGCAATTCTATTAGATATACTCATCAGAAACTCTCCTGTCGTTGGCCAAGTGGCCATCGGTGTGGCTAGCATAAGCGACTATCCAATCCCATGAGAATTTCTTTTGTTTCACAGTATTACTTTCCCGAACCCTTTTCGAATCCTGCAATTGCCAGGGCATTGAAAGAGAGAGGGCATGAAGTCGAAGTTCTGACCGGTGTGCCAAACTATCCGGGCGGCATCTTCTATGAAGGCTATTCGAACCGTGAAAAACGCTGCGAAACGCATGAAGGGATCGACATTCACCGCGTTTACACCCGACCGCGCGGTCGCGGCGCTCTGGCCCTAATCTTGAACTACTTGAGTTTTATGATCGCAGGATCCTGGGGTGCGCGGTTCCTAAAGCTCAGGACTCCAGATGTGGTGTTCTGTAGTCAGCTTTCGCCAGTCCTGAGTGGCATTCCGGCACTAGTTCTTGGGCGGCGTTTCAAGGTCCCCGTCGTGTTCTGGGTGCAGGATATCTGGCCGGAAAGTGCGACTTATACGCTCGGAATAAAGACCCCCTTGCTCGTAAAGCCGCTAACTTGGCTGTCAGGTTGGATCTATCGCCGCGCAGATCTTCTGCTTGTGCAAAGTGAAGCGTTTCCACCGATGCTGACACGTTTTGGCGTGCCGGAGGATCGTATCTGCGTATTTCCCAATACTGCGCCGGATGCATTTCATCCGATTTCTTACTTGGATGCTCCCGACCAAGGCGCGCTTGTTCCACAAGACGGGTTCCGCATAATGTTTGCGGGCAACATTGGAGAGAGTCAGGATTTTGATACGATAATCGAAGCGGCCCGACTGCTCCAGGATAAGGGATCTGTGCACTGGGTCATCATCGGATCGGGGCGGGATATGGATCGGGTTCAGTCGCGGGTTCGCGACGAAGGAATGGAGAGCTCATTCCACTTCCTCGGCCGCCACCCCGAAGCGGATATGCCCAAGTTCTTTGCCCATGCTGACGCGATGCTTGTCAGCCTCAAGAGTAACGACATCTTTGCTTTGACGGTACCCTACAAGGTGCAATGCTACATGGCCTGTGGAAAGCCGATCATTGCTTCACTGGACGGTGAAGGTGCCCGTATCCTTTCCGAAGCAGAAGTGGGAGTAGTGGCACCAGCTCAATCACCGCAGGAACTCGCTACAAAAATCGAAGCGATGGTTGAGTCTTTTTCGGAAAAAAATGATTCATACACGCGAAATAGCCTTGCTTACTATAACGGAAATTACTCATCTGATATCGTTTTTGGCATACTTCTCGACCAATTCCGCGTGGCCATTCAAACTTTCAATAAGGCGAAAACCTGACCTACCGATTTTGTTTACTTTCCCTTGGGAATCCATCGACAGCGAGTTCAAGCATGCGTCATGCCCAGTCATTGTGCTCCGCCTTTTCAAGGTATCTTGAGAGTGTGTTTACAGATTTTCATCCACCAGTGCGCATGATCGCTGCGGTGTCAAAACCTCTCCGAAGCAAATCTTGCGCCGCGCCAACACACATCGAATGTCCACTGAATTCATTTACAATAGTAGGGCTGAGACCGGTATTGTCACAAAAAACGTCGTACTTCAGTACTTGGAGCAGCACATCAAAAATCCTGTCCGTCGTCAGAGTATTTGGCACAGATTAGGCTTTAGAATAAGAGAGTATCTGCCTCATCAGTTTGGTTATATTAGGCGGCGGCTTTGCGGTGTTGCAAGCGTCGCGTTTGCATTGTCTTTTGCTTGATCCTTTCTCGTTGGTTTAGAATGGCTTGGCCGCGTCCAAAGTAAACGTCGGCGGGTGCTAGGTTCTGAATGCTCTCGTGATACCGTTGGTGATTATAGTGTTCGACGAAGGCTTCGATCTGGTTTTGTAGATCCGCGGGTAGAAGTAATTCTCCAACAGAATGCGGTTCTTCAAAGTTTGATGCCACCGCTCAATCTTGCCTTGGGTTTGCGGGTGGTATGGCGCACCTCGAACATGATCCATGCCCTTGTCGCCCACCCATGTAAACAGAGCACTCCGATCAGCTTTACCCATACGGCAATACCCGAGATGTTGAAGAATACGTGCGCGGTACCGCCGCGCTGTCCTGTTGGTAAATGCGCCCGATAAGATGACGCCATGATCACAATCCAGTTGTGTCCGAATATATGTAACAGCCTCTTTAGGAACCAGACCCCATGACAATGCGAATTGGCCATGGGCACATAAAAACTTCAACTGAACAGCCACTTCCAGCCGAATTGATATTGGAAAGCTCGACAAAAAAAGAAAGTTCTTCAAATGACAAACCCCATATACGGGAAAAATTATACGTGGTGTAATTATCTGTCATAGTATCGCCTCTTGCTGTCAATGCAGACAAAGGCTGAATGGTAAGACTGTCAATATATGTATTGCAAGGGCTTTGGTTTTACGCAGCAGACGTTCAGAAGAATACGGTAAATGGGGGGATTACCCCGTGATCTTTTTGGCAAACATATGACAGATTCAAAGCAATACTGAAACAGCGCAAAAATTTGCGACAGAACCCCCCCTAACTGCCTTGAATCGTGTTTTATAGCTTAGATTCAAAAAGGGTATTCTTCACGCGCCGCCCGAGCCCTCGAAAGAAGGAGTACCACTTCTTTCTGCTGACCAAGTTTTGCCAGGTAGCGGAGGCGCTTAAGCCTTGCAAAAATATTTTTCCGGCACTCTCGCGCTGGACCCAGGTTTCAATATAATTAGTATCCCGCTGCCCAGAGTAAGGCAGACCGAAGTAATCCATTAGAACTGTCAGAAATTGCCTGTCAGTTTCGCTATCGTCCACAGTAAGCCCGATTTCTTTGACGTGGGGAATACTCTCGGTGCCATGCTCTCTGAAACGATCCAGAAAATCCAACCACTTGGAGACTGAAACTTTCCTTGTTGCAAACCCAGGAGCAGCCATATGGGTGGATTGCAAGTACGCAACTGTAACCCCGTCTTGTGGTGCCAACCGAAAAAAGGAGAGATCGTCAAGTTTTGTAGGCAGCAATCTCTGTTCGGCTCCCGCAAGATCCATCATGTGTGCCAAACTTGGTCTAATCAAACTATGATGCACTTCGAGGCGAGCAATCGCCCCCTCTTTATGTAGGGGAGGAAAATGATGGTTTATAGATTTATTAAACTCAACCCAGGGCATCATCGGTTCATAGCCAATGTTTTGCAGAACAGCCAAGCACTCCGTCTGATGGTCGTCAGTCGGAAACCATATATCCAAGTCCGAGATTAGGCGTTTAGAGCTAGGGCTGTAATATCCCAGCAGCCATTCCGCCCCTTTGAAAACAACGGGCTGGAGACCTGCCTGATTGAGGGTTGAAATTACGTTTATCAATTCTTGGCGCATTATGCGTGCCCGCTCATCCGCAAAGTCGGACACAATCTCTAAGACTGACATAGCATCTTCGGGAACAAATGGGCATTCCTGAATGCGATCTTTCAACCTAGGGGAAACCAGCCACGCATCTGAAAGCTTTATAATTTCAGGCCACAGTGCGGGCTCAGGAGGTTCCAGGAGATCATCGGAGTGGTATGGCGATAAAGCATGGCATAGCCAGCGATGCGCTTTGAGCTCATCGGGAGTAGTCATAACAGCCTCTCCAAGGCCAAAGACGCCTCTGGCAGAGATGAGAACGACAGCCTATATTTCGGCGTGCTTTCCAAAAACTGAAACAACTCGTCCAGCAGCTCTTCAGTCATCACTTCGCCGGTTCTGACACCCACTCCAACCAGCGACAAAAGTGTTTCTTCTGTAGATAAGGAAATCAGTTCTGTGGGTGCACTCTCCCTATATGCAGGGAATACTATTGCCTTGATTTTCCTATAGCTTTCCTCAGCCGGCATGTGATGTTCACTCGGGACACAGGAAAATCTAGCTTGTTTCAGATCATAGGAGATGACGGGCAAGTCGCGAAGCCCCGGATAGAGATCTGCAAGAAGGTCAAGCGCGCCTTCCTTTACACTGACGGCTGAACAGAAGGGCAAGACCAGGTGATCTTGGGTAGATCCTGTTGCTTTTGAAAGGCCAACGATATCGTCACCACCATATTGCCACCCATTTCGCGCGAGATAAGCCGTTAATGTTGATTTCCCCGCGCCTGATAATCCGGGCATCAAGACCGCGCCTTCAGAACGCCCCAAAGCCGCAGCATGGAATGTCCCAATAAGATTGGAACGCCCATACCCCTGATAGAAACACCAAAGAACGAGCCTACTCAGCCCATCCGACAAGTCCTTTGCTTCCACGCAAGATGCACCTCGCCGCAGAAAGATTCCTTTTGAGGTCACGTAGCAATGAATTCGATTTGCATCAGGCACCTCTTCAGACGTTTCCGACACACCGCTCAGGAAAGCCTGCGCTCGGTTCGAAATATCACTGCCTTTGAGATCTGGATCGCAATAGAAGATCACCGAGACCGGCTCTCCTAAGAAATCCATTGAGCGCGACCATTCTTCAGCGGCCTCTTTGGAAACCGTCTCAAGCCTGGGCACAGAAATTTCGGTGTAAGGTGATGACGGGAGCTCAGAGGTTTGCGTCCAAATCCCAACCTGTCCGTTGGTATCTGTTTCAACCCAACCTAACACGATCCATTGCTGAACGAGACCTGCGAGATCTAGTTCGACCTCCGCCGCGCCGACCTGAAATATCTCGGCAATAAACCCAGCGAGTTCATCCAGGTCCCACGATTCATCCAAAAGCGCGAGCCATGTCGCACCGGCGGTCCTGTTCAAAATGGTGAATTCAAGTGAAATCAGGTCTAGAACGACCAAAACTTGCTCTACACGCCGCCAATAGAAGCGGCATGCAGGCGGGGCTGCGGCATCTGACATTGCTAACATAGCCTAGAAAAACTCAGCTTAACAAGTCAGACTGCAGGCACTGGCCTTAGTGGTCATCATGGCGAGAGCCACCGGAGCGAGATAGGCCCCCTTTGACAAAGATTTGAGAAGTTCACGCTTAGACGTCTCAATCTTTTCAAGCGTAGCTTGGCTCTTAGAATCTTTCACGGCATTCAACCCCTGACAGTCAAGCTATTCACTTATGCTTTCAGAAGGGACGACCTCCCTCCGACTGAACCAAGAGTAGCCCCTGGCTCACCACTCAACAAATCACAAGCAGCATACAGTCCGTAACAGGTATTTTTCGCACTTAACACCCCATTACAAAACAAATCTAGAATATCTGTTTTGTCACCCGGCTGGTGTGGGGCCGTTCCTGCAACCTTCATTTATTTCCGCGTCCCTAAACAACGCCAGAGCTCGTTCAACCAAGGCTTTGCAAAGTCGTTTTCTGCGCACAGCGGCCATTGAATCGGATCGCCGCGAAAGTCAGCAACCCGCCCCTTATCGTTCCCATCCGTCATTACATCAACAGGAATGCAAATGGTTCTGTCGCAAAGTTTTCTCGAACTTGAACTTGCCAGACTTTTGGGTGGATTTAGTCTGCCAGACTCGCAAACTGTTTGAATGGCGACGTGTGGTTTGACTGGAATTGTTGTTTTTGGATCATGTGGGCTACTTCAATGCCTTTGATTGTGGCCGCGGCTGAATGAAAAGCTTTAAAGCCCAGAGTTGGACGGGTAATTTTCTTGATGAATCTATGGCCCTGTTCCACAATGTTATTCAGATATTTCACGCGAAGGATTTCAATCCGTTGTTTGGTCCGCAAGAACTTCAGTCCAACATTTATTCGTTCAAGGCCCGCCAGATTAGCTCCACTTTTGTCGATCACAATTCTTGATGGCAGGCCGTTTATCTCGATTGCCCGCCGGAAAAACAATCGGGCAGCAGCCTTATCCCGCCGCTTGGAAAGCATGAACTCAAGGGTTTTCCCATGCTTATCAATCGCCCGATAAAGGTACATCCATTTTCCTTTAACCTTGATATAGGTATCGTCCATGCGCCATGATCCAGCTATGGGAGATTTCTTAATCTGGGCCCTTTTAGCAATATCAGGTGAATATTTCACAACCCATCGGTTTAGCGTTGCGTGATCAACCTGAACGCCGCGCTCAGCCATAATCTCCTCCAGATCTCGATAGGAGACAGCGTAGCGAACATAGAAATACACAGCGTACAGGATCACATCCTTCGGGTAATGGCTGCCTTTGAAGTTAATGCTCATCTCTGGTGTTCCTGCCCGTGATCTTTTTGGCAAACATATGACAGATTCAAAGCAATACTGAAACAGCGCAAAAATTTGCGACAGAACCTTTTTTGGTGACCCACTTCGTCGGTAAGCTCATGCCCGAAATATACCGTACACTTCGGACATCAACTTATCTCAGGTTGAGCGACGTGGCAGGTCCTCAGACCACTTGAGACGATCAAGGATCAGTTCGGCAAAGGACGTTATGGATCCCTCAACGCTCGCCGCTTCAAGTGCACCCATGTAGGCGGTTCTGTGTTCCACATTGATAACCGTCCATAAGTAGCCACCGGAAACACACACCCAGGCCAACGCCATCGACTTCATCAACCACATCATCGAAAAGTTTCCTTTTCGGATATGCGAAATACGAACTGACAATGGCCATGAATTTCAGGCTAAGTTCCACTGGCACGTTGAAGACCTGGGGATCCGGCACGCCTA
>JAFLKA010000282.1 GCA_022712735.1 Marinosulfonomonas sp.
GCATTTCACCTTGGCCGAAAACCTCAGTGCTCTGGACAACATCCTGCTTGGTTCCGAAAGCCTGCTGTCATGGCGGCGCAACCGTCGTGCCGCGCGGGCCAAGATTGAAGGCTTGATGCAGGAGTCCGGTCTGATCGCGCCCTTGGACGAGAAGATCGGCGCGCTGTCGGTCGGCGAGCGCCAGCGGGTCGAAATCCTGAAAGCCCTGTTTCACGACGCCCGCGTTTTGGTGTTGGATGAACCCACAGCGGTGCTGACCCCGCAAGAGGCCGACAGCCTGTTTGCGGCCCTGCGCAAGATGGTCGACCGTGGTCTGTCGGTGATTTTCATCTCGCATAAACTGCACGAGGTTCTGGCGTTTTCCGACCGCATCGCGGTGCTACGCCACGGGAAAAAAGTCGGCGAGTTAACCACGGCTGATGCCGACAAGGTCCAGATTGCGACTTTGATGGTGGGCGCGGAAACAGCGCTGCCCGAGCGCGAGACCTGCAAGGTGGGTGCGCCGGTTCTGGAGTTGAAAAACGTCACCGTGCAACGTGAAAATGCGCGCAATTCCCTGAACGATGTGTCGCTTACCTTGCGCGCGGGCGAGATCGTTGGCGTTGCGGGCGTATCGGGCAACGGCCAATCCGCGCTGGCGCAACTGATCTCGGGACTGACAAAGCCCGATAGTGGCACGATTTCACTGGCGGGCGGGGTGGTCACGGCCCCCACACCCAAAGGCATGATCAAATTGGGCGTTGGACGCATCCCCGAGGATCGCCACCACGACGGGGTGGTCGGCAGCATGACGGTGGCCGAAAATCTGGTGCTGGAGCGGTTGGATCAGCCGGATGTGCAGCGGCGCGGTTTCCTGCGCAAAGGCGCGATTTCGGAGCACGCCGATGAATTGATCAAAGCCTATGATGTGCGTGGCCCCGGCAAAGACGCCCGCGCCGCACTCCTGTCGGGTGGCAATATTCAAAAGCTGATTTTGGCGCGGGTGCTGGAAACTGAACCATTAGTGATCCTTGCCAACCAACCGACGCGCGGGCTTGATTTCGGCGCTGCCGGAGAGGTGGCACGACGCTTGATGGCCGCGCGAAAACGCGGTGCAGGTGTGCTGCTGATTAGCGAGGATCTGGACGAGGTTCTGAACCTTGCGGACCGGATTGTAGTGATGCACGACGGACAATTGATTGAGGCCGACACGCGCGACCGCGCTGCAATCGGGCTGTTAATGGCGGGGCAGGCGGCATGATGATGATTGAACCACGCGGCGGAATTTCACGCGGGATGCAGATAGCCATCCCGATCATCGCGGCACTTTTCGCGCTTGGCTTAGCCGCGCTGCCTTTGGCCTTTGCTGGCGCGCCGATCCTGCCCGCGTATAAACAGATGTTCATCGGCGTCTTTGGCTCGGTGTTTTCGTTCACCGAAATGCTGACCCGTGCCACGCCGCTGATTTTCACCGGATTGGCGGCGGCTTTGGCCTTCAAGGCGCGGCTGTGAACATCGGCGCCGAAGGGCAGCTATATCTGGGCGCGATGGGCGCTGTGGCGGTGGGCACCGGCATGATCGACGGGCCAGCCGTGCTGATGATCCCGCTGGTGATGCTGGCGGGCGCGCTGGCGGGGGCGGCGGGGATGCTTGGCCCTGCGATCCTGAAAACGCGGTTCGGGGCGGACGAAGTTGTGACATCGTTGCTGCTGAATTTCATCATCCTGATATTCGTGCAAATGATGCTGGAAGGACCATTAAAAGACCCGATGAGCATGGGCTGGCCGCAGTCCGAGCCGATATTGGACAATGCTGCCTTGCCTCGACTGAGTGACGTCCTACCAAGTCAAATAACAATAATGGACCGAACGCGCATTCACAGCGGGTTGATCGTGGCGCTGATCGCGGCTGTGATTGCACAGATTGCCCTGACCAAAACCACATGGGGTTTCAAAATCCGCGCGGTGGGGGAAAACGCCGCCGCCGCCCGCCACGCGGGCATTGGCGTCAACCGCACCTTGCTGGGCGTGGCCTGTATCTCGGGTGCATTGGCGGGCTTGGCGGGGGTCAGCGAAGTGGCGGGGCTGAAGGGCTATCTGACCACGGACCTATCCCCAGGATACGGCTATTCCGGAATAGTGGTGGCAATGTTGGCGGGGCTGTCGCCGATCGGCGTGGTGATCGCAGCGCTTTATGTCGCCAGCGTATTTGTCGGGGCTGACAGCATGAGCCGCGCCATGGGCGTGTCCAGCTTTCTGGCCGATCTGGTAGTGGCGCTGTCACTGATCTCGGTGCTGGTCGGCGGATTTTTCGCGCGTTACCGGATCAGGTTCACCTCCAAAGCGGGGGCCAAATCATGATGGACCTGTTGAACATTTTCCTGAACGAGAGTTTCTGGGTTGCCAGTTTGCGCATCGCCACCCCGCTAATTTTCGGCGTGCTGGGCGCGTTGCTGTGTGAACGCGCAGGCGTGCTGAACCTAGGCATCGAGGGCATCTTTGTGGTCGGCGCGATGGTCGGCTGGATGACGGTTTATGCAGGCGGATCATTATGGGGTGGCGTGATCGCGGCGGCGGGTGCGGGGGCATTGTTTGGCCTGCTCCACGCCATTTTGACGGTGCCGCTGGGCCTGTCACAACATGTATCGGGGCTGGGGATCACACTGTTTGCCACCTCAAGCGCGTCGTTTCTGTACCGCACCATGCTGCCTGATGTATCATCGCCACCGCGCATCATAGCGTTCCAGCCGATGGATGTGCCATTCCTGTCCGACATCCCGTTTTTTGGCCCCGTGCTGTTCCAACAAACCGCGATGACGTGGCTGGCGCTGATATTGGTCGGCGTGGTTTGGTGGGTGATCAACCGCACCCCGCTGGGCGTCGCCATTCAGGCGGTTGGTGACAATCCAGATGCGGTCAATGCGCAAGGCTTGTCGGTTTATAAATTGCGGATTGGGGCTGTGATGGCAGGGTCGGCCTTGATGGCGCTTGGCGGTGCGTTCCTAACGATGTCGACGTTTAACGCGTTCTTTTTCGGCATGGTGGGCGGACGCGGCTGGATCTGCATCGCGCTGGTGATTTTCGCCAGCTGGCGACCCGGAAAAGCGCTGCTGGGGGCGTTGCTATTTGGTATGTTTGACGCCTTTCAGGTGCGCCTGCAAACCGAGGCGGGCGCGGTGATCCCGTCACAGATATTCCTGATGGCACCTTACGTTTTGTCCATCGTGGCGCTGGTGTTTGTCGCCAGAAAAGCCGAGTATCCGCGGGCGCTGTTGCAGCCTTGGTTCAAGGGCCACCGATAGGAGAATGCGATGAGTTTTGATCTGCTGGTAAGAGATGCGGTGCTGCCCGATGGCACGGCGGCGAACATTGGTTGCACTGGCGGTAAAATCACCGCTGTCGGGCAAGACGTCACCGGAGAGGCGGGCGTGGTTCTGGACGCGGGCGGCCAACTGGTGTCGCCGCCGTTTGTGGACCCACATTTCCATATGGATGCGACGCTTTCGCTGGGGCGGCCACGGATGAACACATCCGGCACTTTGCTAGAGGGCATCGCGCTGTGGGGCGAGTTGAAGCCACAGCAAACCGTGGATGAAATCATTGAACGCGCCATGCGCTATTGCGATTTGGCGGTCTCGATGGGGATCGGCGCAATCCGCAGTCATGTGGATGTGTGCGATGACGAATTAAAGGGCGTTGATGCGCTGCTTGAAGTGCGAAAGCGCGTTGCGCCCTATCTGGACCTGCAACTGGTCGCCTTCCCGCAGGACGGGGTGTTGCGCGACCCAACCGCGATGCAAAACCTGACCCGCGCGCTGGATCGCGGCGTTGATGTGGTCGGCGGTATTCCGCATTTTGAACGCACTATGACCGATGGCGCGGAATCAGTGCGGCAGTTGTGTGAAATCGCCGCTGAACGCGGTTTGCGCGTCGATATGCATTGCGACGAGTCTGATGATCCGATGAGCCGCCATGTGGAAACGCTGGCCTATGAGACCACGCGGCTGGGGCTGCAAGGACGCGTGACCGGATCGCACCTGACCTCGATGCACTCGATGGATAATTATTACGTCAGCAAACTGATCGCGCTGATTGCCGAGGCTGAACTGCATGCGGTGCCCAACCCGCTGATCAACATCATGCTACAGGGCCGCCACGACACATACCCCAAACGCCGTGGTCAAACGCGGGTGCCTGAATTGCGCGATGCCGGGGTGAATATCGGCTTTGGCTCGGATTGCGTGATGGACCCGTGGTATTCACTGGGCCGCGCCGACATGCTGGATGTGGCGGCGATGGGGCTGCATGTGGGGCAACTTTCGTCACGCGATGATATGCGCTGGTGCTTTGATGCGGTGACGGTGAATTCCGCGACTGTGATGGGGTTGAAAAGCTATGGGCTGGAGGTTGGTTGTGATGCCAATTTTGTGCTGTTGCAGGCGGATGATCCGATCGAGGCAATCCGGCTGCGGGCGCATCGTCTGGCCACAGTGCGCGGCGGCAAAGTGATCGCGCAGGCTCCGCGTGTGCAACATGTGCTTGATCTGCCAGATCGGCCAAGCACGCTTGATCCGTCGGCCTATGCGCCGAAGGGTGGTTCGGGGTAATTGACGTGGGCCAGATACAGACCCTGCGGCGGGGAAACCGGTCCACAGGCGGTGCGATCACGGGCCGCTAATGCGGTGCGCACGTCCTCGGGTGCCCATGATCCGGAGCCGACCCGCTCCAACGTTCCGATAAAGCTGCGGACTTGATTATGTAGAAAACTTCGGGCCCGAATATGGAAGCGAAATTCCTGACCGTAGGGGATATCGAATGCCTCGATCCGCAACTCGTCCAGCGTTTTAATTGGCGATTCCGCCTGACATGAGGTCGAGCGGAAGGTGGTGAAATCATGCTCACCCAACAGTATATCAGCCGCCTGTTGCATGGCGGTCAGGTCCAGCGCATGCTTGACTTGCCAGACCTTGCCAGCCTCGTGCACCATCAGGGGGCGGCGGCTGATCAGACGAAACAGATAGCGCCGTTCGCGGGCGGAAAAACGCGCGTGAAAGTCATCGGGTACCGGCACGATCTCTAATATGGAAATTGGCAGTGGTTTCAGGTGGTAATTCAACGCTTCAAGCAGCCGAAACGGTTCCCACTCCTTAACCATATCACAATGCGCCACCTGTCCGGTCGCATGCACGCCGGCATCCGTGCGCCCTGCGGCTTGAGCGGTGCCGAAATCCGGCTCGAGCGCGCGCAACGCTTTCTCGACCGCACCTTGAACGGTGGGCAGATCAATCTGGCGTTGCCAGCCGCAGAACGGTGCACCGTCATATTCGATTTTCAAAGCATAGCGTGGCATGGCGCATGGGTAACGCGGCGCGGCAGGGTTGGCAATCCGCGCCCCTTCTTCTTTTCCTAAATACCTCCGCCGGAGGCATAAAAGCCTTCTTGCCTGCGGCGCGGATATTTGGGGAACAATGATTGGGGCACTAGGCATTCCTGCATCGGGGCCTTATCTTATCTTCAGGTTTAGGGGGCAGTATTGCGTATTTCCGAAGTTTTGAATGGTATTACAGGCGGTTTGATCGGCTCCGAGGTGACGGTGCGGTTGGGCGTGACGGGGTTGAGCCGTGCAGGTAAGACGGTGTTTATCACATCACTGGTGGCCAATCTGCTGGACCGTGGCCGGATGGGGCAACTGCTGGGAGCGGCCAGCGGGGCAGT